>NZ_JBAHWD010000024.1:0-131846 GCF_037044575.1 Nonomuraea sp. LPB2021202275-12-8
GGAAGAAGTCTGAGGGGGAGATCGCAAGCATGCTGGACGTCAACTTCTTCGACGAGCTTCGGATCGGGCTGGCGACGGCCGACGACATCCGTCAGTGGTCGCACGGTGAGGTCAAGAAGCCCGAGACCATCAACTACCGGACTCTCAAGCCGGAAAAGGACGGACTCTTCTGCGAGAAGATCTTCGGCCCGACCCGCGACTGGGAGTGCTACTGCGGCAAGTACAAGCGCGTCCGGTTCAAGGGCATCATCTGTGAGCGCTGTGGCGTCGAGGTGACTCGCGCCAAGGTGCGTCGTGAGCGGATGGGCCACATCGAGCTGGCCGCGCCGGTCACCCACATCTGGTACTTCAAGGGTGTCCCGTCGCGTCTTGGCTACCTGCTCGACCTCGCCCCGAAGGACCTGGAGAAGGTCATCTACTTCGCGGCGTACATGATCACGCATGTCGACACCGAGATGCGTGAGCGTGACCTGCCCTCGCTCGAGGCGAAGATCTCCGTCGAGCGGCAGCACATCGAGCAGCGCCGTGACGCCGACGTCGAGGCCAGGCAGAAGAAGCTCGAGAGCGACCTGGCCGAGCTCGAGGCCGCCGGCGCCAAGGGCGACCAGCGCCGCAAGGTCCGTGAGGGCGCTGAGCGCGAGATGCGCCAGCTCCGCGACCGGGCCCAGCGCGAGCTGGACCGTCTCGAGGAGGTCTGGAGCCGCTTCAAGAACCTCAAGGTCCAGGACCTCGAGGGTGACGAGCTCCTCTACCGCGAGATGCGCGACCGCTTCGGCCGCTACTTCAAGGGCGGCATGGGCGCGCAGGCGATCCAGGACCGTCTGATCAGCTTCGACCTCGCGGAAGAGGCCGAGAACCTGCGCGAGACGATCCGCAGCGGCAAGGGCCAGAAGAAGGCCCGCGCGCTCAAGCGGCTCAAGGTCGTCTCGGCGTTCCTCAACACCACCAACTCGCCTCGCGGCATGGTGCTCGACTGCATCCCGGTCATCCCGCCGGACCTGCGGCCGATGGTTCAGCTCGACGGTGGCCGCTTCGCCACCTCCGACCTGAACGACCTCTACCGCCGGGTGATCAACCGCAACAACCGGCTCAAGCGTCTGCTCGACCTCGGCGCGCCCGAGATCATCGTGAACAACGAGAAGCGGATGCTCCAGGAGGCCGTCGACGCGCTGTTCGACAACGGCCGTCGTGGTCGCCCGGTCACCGGTCCCGGCAACCGCCCGCTCAAGTCCCTCAGCGACATGCTGAAGGGCAAGCAGGGCCGCTTCCGCCAGAACCTGCTGGGCAAGCGAGTCGACTACTCCGGCCGTTCGGTCATCGTCGTCGGCCCGCAGCTCAAGCTGCACCAGTGCGGTCTGCCCAAGCAGATGGCGCTGGAGCTGTTCAAGCCGTTCGTGATGAAGAGGCTGGTCGATCTCAACCACGCCCAGAACATCAAGTCGGCCAAGCGGATGGTCGAGCGCGCCCGGCCCGTCGTGTGGGACGTGCTCGAAGAGGTCATCACCGAGCACCCGGTGCTGCTCAACCGCGCGCCGACGCTCCACCGCCTGGGCATCCAGGCGTTCGAGCCGCAGCTCGTCGAGGGCAAGGCCATCCAGATCCACCCGCTCGTCTGCACCGCCTTCAACGCGGACTTCGACGGCGACCAGATGGCCGTGCACCTGCCGCTGTCGGCTGAGGCCCAGGCCGAGGCACGCATCCTGATGCTCTCGACCAACAACATCCTCAAGCCGGCCGACGGCAAGCCCGTGACGATGCCCACCCAGGACATGGTCATCGGCCTCTACTGGCTGACCACGCACAAGGAAGGCGCCCAGGGCGAGGGCCGGGTCTTCGGCTCGATCGCCGAGGCCCAGATGGCCTTCGACCGCCGCGAGCTGGAGATCCAGGCGAAGATCCAGATCCGGATGAAGGACGTCCTGCCGCCGCGCGAGTGGGTTGCGCCCGACGGCTGGGAGCAGGGCGACCCGATCCGCCTGGAGACGACGTTCGGGCGGTGCCTGTTCAACCAGACGCTGCCCGCGACCTACCCGTTCGTCAACTTCCAGGTCGGCAAGAAGCAGCTGTCCACGATCGTGAACGAGCTGGCTGAGACCTACCCCAAGGTCGAGGTCGCCAACTCGCTCGACGCGCTCAAGGACGCGGGCTTCCGCTGGGCGACCCGCTCCGGTGTCACGATCTCGATCGACGACGTCGTCGCGCCTCCGAACAAGGCCGACATCATGGAGAACTACGAGCGCCGCGCCGACAAGGTGCAGCGCGAGTACGAGCGCGGCCTGATCACCGACGAGGAGCGCCGTCAGGAGCTCATCGAGATCTGGACCCACGCCACGGCCGACGTCGAGACCGACATGGTCAACGCCTTCCCGGCGACCAACCCGGTCTGGATGATGGTCAACTCCGGCGCCCGAGGCAACAAGATGCAGGTGCGTCAGATCGCCGGCATCCGTGGCCTCGTGTCCAACACCAAGGGTGAGACGATCCCGCGGCCGATCAAGGCCTCGTTCCGCGAGGGCCTGTCGGTGCTGGAGTACTTCATCTCCACCCACGGACAGCGGAAGGGCCTGGCCGACACCGCCCTGCGTACCGCCGACTCGGGTTACCTCACCCGGCGTCTGGTGGACGTGGCGCAGGACGTCATCGTCCGCGAGATCGACTGCGGCACCGACCGTGGGGTCCCGCTGCACGTCGGTGAGCGTGACGCGTCGGGCAACCTGGGCAAGGCCGAGAACGCCGAGTCCAACGTGCACGGCCGCATCATGGCCGAGGACGTCGAGGTCGACGGCAAGGTCATCGTGCCCGCGGGTGTCGACATCAACGACATCCACGTCACCGCGCTGGTCGAGGCCGGCGTCGAGACCGTCCGCACCCGCAGCGCGCTCGTCTGCGAGGCCAAGATCGGTGTCTGCGCGACCTGCTACGGCCGCTCGCTGGCCACCGGCAAGCTCGTGGACGTCGGTGAGGCGGTCGGCATCATCGCCGCCCAGTCGATCGGCGAGCCCGGCACGCAGCTGACGATGCGTACCTTCCACACCGGTGGTGTGGCGGGTGCCGACATCACCCACGGTCTGCCCCGAGTCCAGGAGCTCTTCGAGGCGCGCATCCCCAAGGGTGTCGCCCCGATCTCCGAGGCGGAGGGCCGGGTCCGCATCGACGAGACCGACAAGTCCCGCAAGCTCGTCGTCACTCCCGACGACGGCTCCGAGGAGATCGCCTACCCGGTGTCGATGCGTTCGCGCCTGCTCGTGCAGGACGGCCAGCGCGTCACCGTCGGCCAGCAGCTCGTGGCCGGTGCGGTCAACCCCAACGAGGTGCTGCGCATCCTCGGCCCGCGGGCCGTGCAGCTGCACCTGGTCGCGGAGGTCCAGCAGGTCTACCGCTCCCAGGGTGTGTCGATCCACGACAAGCACATCGAGATCATCGTGCGGCAGATGCTCAAGCGCGTGAACGTGCTCGAGTCCGGTGACACGGACCTGCTGCCCGGCGAGCTCGTCGAGCGTCCGCGCTTCGAGCTGATGAACCGCGAGACGGTGGCGGAAGGCGGCTCGCCGGCCGCCGGCCGTCCGGTGCTCATGGGCATCACGAAGGCGTCGCTCGCCACCGAGTCGTGGCTGTCGGCGGCCTCCTTCCAGGAGACGACCAGGGTCCTGACGGACGCGGCGATCCACGCCAAGTCCGACTCGCTCCTGGGCCTGAAGGAGAACGTCATCATCGGCAAGCTCATCCCGGCCGGCACTGGTATGCCCCAGTACCGCAACATCCGGGTCGAGCCGACCGAGGAGGCCAAGGCCGCCATGTACACGGTCGGCGGCTACGACGGCTCCGCAGCCGACTACACGTTCGGCACCGGCAGCGGCGAGGCAGTGCCGCTGGAGGAGTACGACTTCGGTCAGTACAACCGGTAAGCAGTTCACAGGCGAGCGCCCGGATCCCTCTGTGAGGGGCCCGGGCGCTCGCCTTTGCCCTCTGTACGGCGTTACGCCCCCTTGGGGGGAACCCGGGGGCCGGAAGGACAGTCAGGGATTCTGGGTGGACTGGAGGCTCTCCGAGGCCCCGTTGGGCAGGCGAAGCCGATGATTGTTTGGTATGGGAGGCGAGAGGTGGCCGCTACCTATATCATTGGCGAGGAGCAGCAGCCGGGCCTTTGATGGATGGGGTCCCGCGGGCCGGAGTGGGAAGGCTTGAAGAGCCTTGCCGCGCCGTTTTGACGTGTCGCGCGGGCCTAGGTAGTCTTGAGCTTCGTGCCCGTTGCTAGCGGGCTCTCGATCGTGCGCTCATGACGGAGCGCAGGTCGGCTTCCAGGCTCGTAATCCTCGCGGACGTGTATGTGCGGATAGCGCGACACGCCCGAGCGCGGGGGCGTGGAAGCAAGGGACAATTCGCAGGTCATGACACCGGCAGAACCTGCGAATTGAACGATTGACGTAACACCGGCCAAGGCACGAAACGGAGTGGCAGTGCCCACTATTCAGCAGTTGGTCCGCAAGGGCCGGCAGGACAAGGTCTCCAAGACCAAGACTCCTGCCCTCAAGGGGAGTCCGCAGCGGCGCGGTGTGTGCCAGCGCGTCTACACGACGACCCCGAAGAAGCCCAACTCGGCACTGCGCAAGGTGGCCCGTGTGCGGCTCACCAACGGCATCGAGGTCACGGCTTACATCCCGGGTGTGGGACACAACCTGCAGGAGCACTCGATCGTGCTCGTGCGTGGCGGTCGTGTGAAGGACCTGCCGGGTGTTCGCTACAAGATCATCCGCGGCTCGCTGGACACCCAGGGTGTCCGCAACCGCAAGCAGGGCCGCAGCCACTACGGTGCGAAGAGGGAGAAGAGCTAACTATGCCTCGCAAGGGTTCTCCTGGCCGTCGTCAGCTCATGTCTGACCCGGTTTACAGTTCGCCGCTGGTCACCGCTCTGATCAACAAGGTGCTTCTGGACGGCAAGCGCTCCATCGCGCAGTCGATCGTCTACGGCGCACTCGAGGGCTGCAGGGACAAGACGGGCAACGACCCGGTCGTCACCCTCAAGCGCGCGCTTGACAACGTCAAGCCGACCCTCGAGGTCCGCAGCCGTCGCGTCGGTGGCGCGACCTACCAGGTGCCGGTCGAGGTGCGCGCCGCGCGCAGCACCACCCTGGCCCTGCGCTGGCTGGTGCAGTACTCCCGCGCCCGCCGCGAGAAGACCATGACCGAGCGCCTCATGAACGAGCTCCTCGACGCCAGCAACGGCCTCGGGGCGAGCGTGAAGAAGCGCGAGGACACCCACAAGATGGCCGAGTCCAACAAGGCCTTCGCCCACTACCGCTGGTAACCCGGCGGGTTCGACGAGACGACGAGGACGCGAGAGAAGTGGCCACCACGACCGCTCTTGACCTGGCCAAGGTCCGCAACATCGGGATCATGGCCCATATCGACGCGGGCAAGACCACCACGACCGAGCGCATCCTGTTCTACACCGGCATCAACTACAAGATCGGTGAAGTCCACGAGGGCGCAGCCACGATGGACTGGATGGAGCAGGAGCAGGAGCGCGGCATCACGATCACGTCCGCCGCGACGACCTGCGAGTGGAACGGTCACACCATCAACATCATCGACACCCCGGGGCACGTCGACTTCACCATCGAGGTGGAGCGTTCGCTCCGCGTCCTCGACGGTGCCGTCGCCGTGTTCGACGGCGTCGCGGGTGTCGAGCCCCAGTCAGAGACGGTGTGGCGGCAGGCTGACCGCTACGAGGTCCCCCGGATCTGCTTCGTCAACAAGATGGACCGGGTCGGCGCGGAGTTCCACCGCTGCGTCGACATGATGATCTCCCGGCTGGGCGCCACTCCGGCGGTCATTCAGCTTCCGTGGGGCGTCGAGGCCGACTTCAAGGGCGTCATCGACGTCATCACGATGAAGGGCCTCCTGTGGAGCGCCGAGGCGGCCAAGGGCGAGATGTACGACGTGGTCGACCTCCCGGCCGACCACGCCGAGGCCGCTCGCGAGTGGCGTGACCGCCTCATCGAGACCGTCGCCGAGAACGACGACGAGCTGATGGAGCTCTTCCTCGAGGGCACCGAGCCCACCGAGGAGCAGCTGGTCGCGGCGATCCGCCGCGCGACGCTGGCCAGCGCCATCAACCCGGTCCTGTGCGGCACCGCGTTCAAGAACAAGGGCGTTCAGCCCCTGCTCGACGCGATCGTCGCCTACCTCCCGGCGCCGACCGACCTCAAGGCCTTCAAGGGCCACGCGGTCGGCAACGAGGAGAAGGTGATCGAGCGTCACGCGGACCCGACCGAGCCCTTCTCGGCCCTGGCCTTCAAGATCGCGAGCGACCCGCACCTGGGCAAGCTCACCTACATCCGCATCTACTCGGGCACGCTCGAGACCGGTTCACAGGTCATCAACTCTGTGAAGGGTAAGAAGGAGCGGATCGGCAAGATCTACCAGATGCACGCCAACAAGCGCGAAGAGCGCCCGTCGGCGATCGCCGGACAGATCGTCGCCGTCATGGGTCTCAAGGACACCACGACCGGTGACACGCTCTCCGACCCGGCGAACCAGGTCGTGCTCGAGTCGATGACGTTCCCGGCTCCGGTCATCAACGTCGCCATCGAGCCCAAGACCAAGGGCGACCAGGAGAAGCTGTCGATCGCGATCCAGCGACTGGCCGAGGAGGACCCGTCCTTCCAGGTCCGTCGTGACGAAGAGACCGGTCAGACCGTTATCTGGGGCATGGGCGAGCTTCACCTTGAGATCCTCGTCGACCGCATGCGGCGCGAGTTCAAGGTCGAGGCGAACGTCGGCCGTCCCCAGGTCGCCTACCGTGAGACCATCCGCCGCAAGGTGGAGAAGATCGACTACACCCACAAGAAGCAGACCGGTGGCTCCGGTCAGTTCGCGCGGGTGATCATCAACCTCGAGCCGCTGGGCGAAGGCAACGACGGCTACGAGTTCGAGAACAAGGTCACGGGTGGCCGGGTCCCGAGGGAGTACATCCCCTCGGTCGACGCGGGTGCCCAGGAGGCCGCCGAGTTCGGCGTGCTGGCCGGCTACCCGATGGTGGGCGTGAAGGTTACGCTGACTGACGGTGCCGCGCACGACGTCGACTCCTCGGAGATGGCCTTCAAGATCGCCGGCTCGATGGCCTTCAAGGAGGCCGCGCGCAAGGCTGACGCTGTGCTTCTCGAGCCGATGATGGCCGTCGAGGTCACCACGCCCGAGGACTACATGGGTGACGTCATCGGTGACCTCAACGGTCGCCGCGGACAGATCCAGTCGATGGACGAGCGGGCCGGCGCCCGCGTCATCGAGGCGCTCGTGCCGCTGTCTGAGATGTTCGGCTACGTGGGCGACCTGCGTAGCAAGACGCAGGGGCGCGCGAGCTACAGCATGCAGTTCGACTCCTACTCGGAGGTGCCCCCGGGCATCGCCAAGGAGATCGTCGCGAAGGCCCGGGGCGAATAGTTCCGGTCCCTGGCGGGACGGCTGAAAGGTCCTCCCGCCGCCTAGGGGTTCGGGATCACCCGGGCCCGAGTGTGCAGACGAAAGTCAGTCAGATTCTCAAGGAGAGAACCAGTGGGCAAGGCCAAGTTCGAGCGGAACAAGCCGCACATGAACATCGGCACCATTGGGCATATCGACCACGGTAAGACCACGCTGACCGCGGCGATCACCAAGGTGCTCCACGACCGTTACCCCGAGCTGAACGCGGCTACGCCGTTCGACAAGATCGACAAGGCGCCGGAGGAGAAGGCTCGTGGTATCACGATCTCCATCGCGCACGTCGAGTACCAGACCGAGAAGCGCCACTACGCTCACGTGGACTGCCCCGGTCACGCCGACTACGTGAAGAACATGATCACCGGTGCCGCCCAGATGGACGGCGCGATCCTCGTGGTCGCCGCCACCGACGGCCCGATGCCGCAGACGAAGGAGCACGTCCTCCTGGCCCGCCAGGTCGGCGTTCCCTACATCGTCGTGGCCCTCAACAAGTCCGACATGGTGGACGACGAGGAGATCCTGGAGCTCGTCGAGCTCGAGGTTCGTGAGCTCCTGTCGGCTCAGGAGTTCCCCGGCGACGACCTGCCGGTCATCCGCGTCTCCGCGCTCAAGGCTCTTGAGGGCGACCAGAAGTGGGCCGACACCATCGTCGAGCTGATGGACGCCGTGGACGAGAACGTCCCCGAGCCGCCGCGTGAGACGGAGAAGCCGTTCCTCATGCCGGTCGAGGACGTTTTCTCGATCACCGGTCGCGGCACGGTCGTCACCGGCCGTATCGAGCGTGGCATCGTCAAGGTCAACGAGCAGGTCGACATCATCGGCATCCAGCCGGAGAAGACGACCACCACCGTCACCAGCATCGAGATGTTCAACAAGATGCTCGACGAGGGTCAGGCCGGCGACAACGCCGCCCTGCTGCTCCGCGGCATCAAGCGCGAGCAGGTCGAGCGCGGCCAGTGCATCATCAAGCCGGGCACGACCACCCCGCACACCGAGTTCGAGGGCCAGGTCTACATCCTGTCCAAGGACGAGGGCGGCCGCCACACGCCGTTCTTCAACAACTACCGCCCGCAGTTCTACTTCCGTACGACTGACGTGACCGGTGTGGTGAACCTCCCCGAGGGCACCGAGATGGTCATGCCGGGCGACAACACCGAAATGCGCGTTGAGCTGATCCAGCCCATCGCCATGGAGGAAGGCCTCAAGTTCGCGATCCGTGAGGGTGGCCGTACCGTCGGCGCCGGCCGGGTCGTCAAGATCATCAAGTAGTTCGACCGCGGGGCGGCGGTCGGCCTTCACATCAGGGGCCGACCGCCGTGCCACGACAAGGGACAGGAGTCCATACGGCTCCGGTCCCGCAGGCTCCACGGGGAAAGCCGTGATCCAGCAGTGGCTTCGGACAGTGTCCGAAGTAACTGCCGGATCACGGAAGAAAAGGCAGATCGAATACGTCTGCTTCGTGGGGTCGTGCGGGCTCGACCCGCACAGCGGCAAAAGGCCGCACGATACTTTTTCAGACGACAGCGAAGGACACCGAGGCCACTATGGCGGGACAGAAGATCCGCATCCGGCTTAAGGCCTATGACCACGAGGTCATCGATAGCTCGGCCAAGAAGATCGTCGAGACGGTGACGCGGACTGGCGCGAAGGTCGCGGGCCCGGTGCCGCTGCCGACCGAGAAGAACGTGTACTGCGTCATCCGCTCGCCGCACAAGTACAAGGACAGCCGCGAGCACTTCGAGATGCGCACGCACAAGCGGCTGATTGACATCATCGACCCGACTCCCAAGACGGTTGACTCGCTCATGCGGCTCGACCTCCCCGCGGGCGTCGACATTTCGATCAAGCTCTGAGGGAACGCACTGACATGGCTAAGACGATCAAGGGCGTCCTGGGCAAGAAGCTCGGCATGACCCAGGTCTTCGACGCGGACAACCGGATGGTTCCGGTCACCGTGGTCGAGGCCGGTCCGTGCGTGGTGACCCGCGTCCGCACCGCCGACAAGGACGGCTACTCCGCCATCCAGCTCGGCTTCGGGCAGGTCGACCCCCGGAAGGTCAACAAGCCGCTCGGCGACTACCTGCGCAAGCACGACATCACCCCGCGCCGTTACTTCGCGGAGATCCGCACCGACGACGCGAGCGACTACAACCTGGGCCAGGAGCTGCTGGCCGACACCTTCGAAGCCGGCCAGTTCGTCGACGTGACGGGCAAGAGCAAGGGCAAGGGCTTCGCCGGTGTCATGAAGCGTCACGGCTTCAAGGGTCTGGGCGCGTCGCACGGTACTCAGCGCAAGCACCGCTCGCCGGGTTCCATCGGTGGCTGCGCCACCCCGGGCCGCGTATTCAAGGGTCTGCGCATGGCTGGTCGGATGGGTAACGTCCGCACCACTGTGCAGAGCCTCAAGGTTCACGCCGTGGACGCCGAGAAGGGTCTCATCCTGATCAAGGGTGCGATTCCCGGTGCCAACGGCAGCCTGGTCCTCGTCCGCACCGCTGCCAAGAAGGGGGCTGCCAAGTGACCAGCATTGACGTCCTCGACGCCAGCGGCGCCAAGACCGGTACCGTCGACCTGCCCGAGGACATTTTCGGCGCCAAGGTCAACATTCCGCTGATCCACCAGGTGGTCGTGGCCCAGCTCGCCGCTCGTCGGCAGGGCACGCACAAGGCCAAGACCCGTGGTGAGGTCAGGGGCGGCGGCAAGAAGCCGTACCGCCAGAAGGGCACCGGCCGCGCCCGTCAGGGCTCGACCCGTGCGCCGCAGTTCGCCGGCGGTGGCGTCGTCCACGGCCCGGTGCCGCGCGACTACTCGCAGCGGACGCCCAAGAAGATGAAGGCCGCCGCCCTGCGCGGTGCCCTCTCCGACAGGGCCCGCGGCGGTCGCGTGTTCGTGGTGAGCAGCCTGGTCTCCGGTGAGACGCCGAAGACCAAGTCCGCTCTCCAGGCGCTGCGTGCGATCACCCAGGCCAAGTCCGTGCTCGTCGTGGTCGACGACGCCGACGAGCTGACGTGGCTGAGCCTGCGTAACGCTCCCGAGGTCCACCTGCTGGACTCCGGGCAGCTCAACACCTACGACGTGCTCTGCTACGACGATGTCGTCTTCACCCAGGTGGCGTACGACCAGGTCGTGGCTCGGCTGTCGGCGGGGTCGGCCAATCAGAGTGAGAAGGAAGACGCCTGATGGAGAAGATCGCCGACCCGCGCGACGTCATCATCAAGCCGGTCGTCTCTGAGAAGAGCTACGGCCTCATCGATGAGAACAACAAGTACACGTTCCTGGTGAAGAAGACTGCGAACAAGACCCAGGTCAAGATCGCGGTCGAGCAGATCTTCGGGGTCAAGGTCACCAGCGTGAACACGATCAACCGGCAGGGCAAGCGCAAGCGCACCCGGACCGGTTTCGGCAAGCGTCCCGACACCAAGCGCGCGATTGTGAGCCTGGTGGAGGGCGATCGGATCGACATCTTCGGTCAGATCGGCTAACAGCCATAGAAGTAGGCGGGCCGAAAGGCCTGCGATGGGAGGAGACCGCCGCACTCTCGTGCGGCGGGCTCACCCATGTAACCGACGAAGGATGAACGAAAAAGATGGGCATCCGTAAGTACAAGCCGACGACTCCGGGTCGCCGCGGTTCGAGTGTCTCGGACTTCTCCGAGATCACCCGCAGCGAGCCTGAGAAGTCGCTGCTTGCACCCCTTCATGGCAAGGGCGGCCGCAACGTACACGGCCGGGTCACCGCTCGCCACCAGGGCGGCGGTCACAAGCGCGCCTACCGGATCATTGACTTCCGTAGGCATGACAAGGACGGCATTCCGGCCAAGGTCGCTCACATCGAGTACGACCCCAACCGCACCGCCAATATTGCTCTGCTGCACTACGCCGATGGCGAGAAGCGCTACATCATCGCGCCGACCGGCCTCAAGCAGGGCGACCGCATCGAGAACGGCCCCGCGGCCGACATCAAGCCGGGCAACTGCCTGCCGCTGCGCAACATCCCGACCGGTACCTTCATCCACGCGGTGGAGCTCCGTCCGGGCGGCGGCGCCAAGCTCGGCCGCTCCGCGGGCGCCCAGATCCAGCTGCTCGCCAAGGAAGGCCAGTACGCCACGCTGCGTATGCCGTCCGGTGAAATGCGCATGGTCGACGTGCGCTGCCGCGCGTCGGTGGGTCAGGTCGGCAATGCCGAGCAGGCCAACATCAACTGGGGCAAGGCCGGCCGTATGCGGTGGAAGGGCAAGCGCCCGACCGTCCGCGGTGTCGCGATGAACCCTGTCGACCACCCGCATGGTGGTGGTGAAGGCAAGACCTCCGGCGGTCGCCACCCGGTGAACCCGAAGGGCAAGCCCGAGGGCCGCACCCGCCAGGCCAGCAAGGCCAGCGACCGGCTGATCATCCGTCGGCGCAGCAAGAGGAAGAAGCGGTAGGAGCAGCCGAAATGCCACGTAGCCTTAAGAAGGGTCCTTTCGTTGACGACCACCTTCAGAAGAAGGTGGAAACGCAGAACGAGAAGGGCACCAAAAACGTCATCAAGACGTGGTCGCGGCGCTCCATGATCGTACCCGACATGCTCGGGCACACGATCGCCGTGCACGACGGCCGCAAGCACGTCCCGGTGTTCGTCACCGAGTCGATGATCGGTCACAAGCTCGGAGAGTTCGCCCCGACGCGGACGTTCCGCAGCCACGTCAAGGAAGACCGCCGCAGCCGGCGATAGACAGCCTTCAGAAGTAAGAGGAGTAAGCGATGGAAGCCAGGGCTCAGGCGCGGTTCGTCCGCGTCACGCCCCTCAAGGCCCGCCGCGTGGTGGACCTTATTCGCGGGCTGCCCGCTTCGGAGGCGCAGGCCGTGCTGCAGTTCGCTCCCCAGTCGGCGAGCGAGCCGATCTACAAGGTGCTCTCCAGCGCCATGGCGAACGCAGAGCACAATTTCGATCTCGACCCCCAGACGCTCGTCGTGAGCCGCGCGTGGGTCGACGAGGGCCCGACACTGAAGCGGTTCCGTCCGCGTGCCCAGGGTCGTGCCTATCGGATCAACAAGCGGACGAGCCACATCACCGTGATCGTGGAGTCCCGCGAGCCGAAGGGAAGGACCCGATAGTGGGCCAGAAGGTTAACCCGCACGGGTTCCGCCTCGGCATCACGACCGACTTCAAGAGCCGGTGGTACGCCGACAAGCTGTACAAGTCGTACGTCGCCGAGGACGTGTCGATCCGTCGCATGCTGCAGAAGGGCATGGAGCGGGCCGGTATCTCCAAGGTGGAGATCGAGCGTACGACCGACCGCGTTCAGGTCGACATCCACACCGCGCGTCCGGGCATCGTCATCGGCCGCCGCGGCGCGGAGGCCGACCGCATCCGCGGCGACCTGGAGAAGCTGACCAAGAAGCAGGTCCAGCTCAACATCCTCGAGGTGAAGAACCCCGAGATCGACGCCCAGCTCGTCGCGCAGGGTGTCGCCGAGCAGCTCTCCAGCCGCGTCTCGTTCCGCCGCGCCATGCGCAAGGCGATGCAGTCGGCCATGAAGAGCGGCGCCAAGGGCATCCGGGTGCAGTGCTCGGGTCGTCTGGGCGGCGCTGAGATGTCGCGGTCGGAGTTCTACCGCGAGGGCCGTGTGCCGCTGCACACGCTCCGCGCTGACATCGACTACGGCTTCTACGAGGCCCGCACCACCTTCGGCCGGATCGGCGTGAAGGTGTGGATCTACAAGGGCGAGGCTCCGACGAGCCGCGCCGAGCGCGAGGCGGCTGCCGCCGGTGCTCGTGCCGGCCAGCGTCGTGAGCGTGACGACCGTAGGGGTGGCGGCGGCGAGCGTCCTCGTCGCGGTGGTGGCGCCGGTGGTGGCGCCCGCCGTGGTGGTGGCCGTGGCGACCGTGCCCCCAGGACTGAGGCGGCCGCGCAGGCCGCCCCCGAGACCGGCCCGGCTGCGCAGCCGGGTGCTGAAGGGAGCTGACCATGCTGATCCCGCGCAGGGTCAAGCACCGCAAGCAGCACCGGCCTGACCGCAGCGGAGCCGCCAAGGGCGGCACCAGGGTCGTATTCGGCGAGTTCGGCATTCAGGCGCTTGAGCACTCCTACGTGACCAACCGCCAGATCGAGTCCGCTCGTATCGCGATGACCCGTCACATCCGCCGCGGCGGCAAGGTGTGGATCAACATCTACCCCGACCGTCCCCTCACGAAGAAGCCCGCCGAGACCCGCATGGGTTCCGGTAAGGGTTCTCCGGAGTGGTGGATCGCCAACGTCAAGCCCGGACGCGTGATGTTCGAGCTGTCCGGCGTGGCGGAGCCTGTAGCGCGTGAGGCGCTGCAGCGCGCGATCCACAAGCTCCCGATGAAGTGCAAGATCGTTAAGCGTGAAATGGGTGAGGCGTGATGGCTAAGAGCCTGACCGCCGGCGAGCTGCGAGTGGAGGACCAGGACACCCTGGTCCAGAAGCTCAAGGAGGCCAAGGAGGAGCTGTTCAACCTCCGCTTCCAGGCAGCGACCGGTCAGTTGGAGAGCCACGGGCGGCTGCGGGCCGTCCGCCGCGAGATCGCCCGTATCTACACCGTGATGCGTGAGCGTGAGCTCGGCATCGTCACGGTCGAGAAGGAGACGAGCGATGGCTGAGACCGAGACCACCGAGACGGGCGCCGAGACCGACGCCCGTAACTTCCGCAAGGTTCGCGAGGGCCTGGTCGTCAGCGACAAGATGGACAAGACCGTCGTCGTCGTCGTCGAGGACCGCGTCAAGCACCGTCTGTACGGCAAGGTCATCCGCCGTACGACCAAGTACAAGGCGCACGACGAGTCCAACGCCTGTGGCGTGGGCGACCGTGTGCTTCTGATGGAGACCCGCCCCCTCTCCGCCACCAAGCGGTGGAGGGTCGTGGAGATCCTCGAGAAGGCGAAGTAAGACTTCTCCTCTCGGATATACCGCGCCTCGTGGGGGTGGATACGCCCCCATGACGGCGTCCAAGGACGCGGGAGCCTCGGCTCCCGCGTCGCCTGCGGTGCGGTGCCGCGGGCCTGCTGATCCGGACCTGAAGGTACGGGGGAGCGGTCCGTGGCGCTGTGGCCGGAGGAACAAGACAGCATCGGGTTCCGCCAGGCTCAGCGATTGAGAACCGGCGCGACTAACAGGAGTTAAAAACGTGATCCAGCAGGAGTCGCGGCTCAAGGTCGCCGACAACACGGGTGCCAAGGAGATTCTCTGCATCCGCGTTCTCGGTGGCTCGGGCCGACGCTACGCCGGTATCGGCGACGTCATCGTCGCCACAGTCAAGGACGCGCTGCCCGGCAGCACGGGCGTCAAGAAGGGCGATGTGGTCAAGGCCGTCATCGTCCGCACGGTCAAGGAGCGCCGCCGGCCCGACGGCTCCTACATCCGCTTCGACGAGAACGCCGCCGTCATCATCAAGGACAGCGGCGACCCTCGTGGCACTCGTATCTTCGGCCCGGTGGGCCGCGAGCTGCGCGACAAGAAGTTCATGCGCATCATCTCGCTCGCTCCGGAGGTGCTGTAATGCCGAAGCTGCATGTTAAGAAGGGCGACCTGGTCCAGGTCATCGCCGGCAAGAACAAGGGTGCCAAGGGGCATGTGATCGCCACCTTCCCGCGCGAGGACCGCGTGGTCGTCGAGGGCGTCAACATGATCACCAAGCACCAGAAGGAGACCCACCAGGGTCCGCGCGGCGCCAAGACCGGCGGCGTGCAGACCATGGAGGCTCCCATTCACGTGAGCAACGTGAAGAAGCTCAAGGAAGACAAGCCCGCCGAAAAGCCCGCCGACAAGAAGGCCGACAAGGCCGACGAGACGGGTGAGGACAGCTGATGACTGCCACGACCACTGAGACCGAGCGTCAGACGCCGCGCCTCAAGACGAAGTACCGCGAGGAGATCGCGGCTCAGCTTCGCGAGGACTTCGGCATCGAGAACGTCATGCAGATCCCCGGCCTGGTGAAGATCAAGGTCAACATGGGTGTCGGCGAGGCGGCTCGCGACTCGAAGCTCATCGAGGGCGCTGTTCGCGACCTCACCGTGATCACCGGCCAGAAGCCGGCTGTCGTCCGGGCCCGCAAGTCCATCGCGCAGTTCAAGCTGCGTGAGGGCATGCCGATCGGCGCGCACGTCACTCTCCGCGGTGACCGCATGTGGGAGTTCCTCGACAGGCTGCTGTCGCTGGCACTGCCGCGCATCAGGGACTTCCGTGGCCTGTCGCCGAAGCAGTTCGACGGCAACGGAAACTACACGTTCGGCCTGACCGAGCAGGTCATGTTCCACGAGGTGGACCAGGACAAGGTCGACCGGCCGCGGGGCATGGACATCACGATCGTGACCACCGCGAAGAACGACGACCAGGGCCGGGCGCTGCTCAAGCTTCTCGGCTTCCCGTTCAAGGAGGCCTGACATGGCGAAGAAGTCGCTGATCGCCAAGGCGGCGCGCAAGCCGAAGTTCGACGTCCGGGCTTACACCCGCTGCACCCGCTGCGGGCGTCCCCGCGCCGTCTACAGGAAGTTCGGCCTGTGCCGCGTGTGCTTCCGCGAGATGGCGCACCGGGGCGAGCTGCCTGGCATCACCAAGTCCAGCTGGTAGTTACCCTTGGGGGCGGCGCGTGTCGCCCCCATGGCGGCTGCTGGCCGTACATATCCGTAAATGTCAAAACCAGGGGGCTCTCGTAGAGAGCACCCACGACCGCGCCGAAGGTCCACCGGCAGAGCAGTGCCTGGCAGCAGTGTCAGGTGCTGAAACTTGGCCGACTGGAAACCGCGGCGAGGAAGGCCACTGGCCATGACGATGACCGACCCGATCGCAGACATGCTCACACGTCTGCGCAATGCGAATTCGGCGTACCACGAAAGCGTGTCGATGCCGTACTCGAAGATCAAGGCGCACATCGCCGAGATCCTCCAGCAGGAGGGTTACATCCAGTCTTGGACCGTCGAAGACGCCAAGGTTGGCAAGAACCTCGTGGTGGAGCTCAAGTTCGGACCGACCCGTGAGCGGTCGCTCTCTGGCCTGCGCCGGGTGTCGAAGCCCGGACTGCGGGTCTATGCGAAGAAGGACAACCTGCCTCGAGTCCTGGGAGGGCTGGGCGTCGCGGTCATCTCGACGTCCGCCGGTCTCATGACCGACAAGCAGGCCGGCAAGCGTGGTGTAGGCGGGGAAGTCCTCGCCTACGTCTGGTAGAGGGGAGGAACACAGCATGTCGAGAATCGGACGGCTGCCCATCCCTGTGCCGAGCGGCGTAGACATCACGATCGACGGCCGGGATGTCCAGGTCAAGGGCCCGAAGGGCACGCTTTCTCACAAGGTCGCCGAGCCCATCGCGGTGGACCGCGACGATGACGGCGCCATCGCAGTGACTCGTCCCAACGACGAGAACAAGGTCCGTGCGCTGCACGGGCTCTCCAGGACGCTGATCGCCAACATGGTGCAGGGCGTCACGCAGGGTTACTCCAAGACCCTGGAGATCGTCGGAGTCGGTTACCGCGTTCAGGCCAAGGGCCCGACGCAGCTGGAGTTCGCACTGGGCTTCAGTCACCCGGTCATCGTCGACGCTCCCGAGGGCGTCACCTTCCGCGTCGAGAAGCCGACCCTGTTCCATGTGGACGGCATCGACAAGCAGAAGGTCGGCGAGGTCGCGGCCAACATCCGCAAGTTGCGCAAGCCTGACCCGTACAAGGGCAAGGGCGTGCGTTACCAGGGCGAACAGATCCGCCGCAAGGTCGGAAAGGCTGGTAAGTAGGCATGGCTCCGAAGACTGCGTTCGGCAAGCACACGGCTGCCCGCACCGTCTCGCGGGCCCGCCGTCACCGCCGCGTCCGCAAGAACGTCGTCGGTACGGCCCAGCGTCCGCGTCTGGTCGTCAACCGTTCGACCCGCCACATGTTCGTGCAGATCGTGGACGACTCCGTCGGCCACACTCTGGTGAGCGCGTCCACCATGGACTCCTCGCTGCGCACGCTCGAGGTGGACAAGACCGAGAAGGCCAAGAAGGTCGGCGAGCTCCTCGCTCAGCGGGCCAAGGAAGCCGGGATCACCGCTGTCGTCTTCGACCGTGGTGGCAACCGCTACGCCGGGCGCATCGCGGCTCTGGCGGACAGCGCTCGCGAAGGCGGGCTCGAGTTCTGATATGGCAACTGAGATGAGGAACCACTGATGGCTGCAGCTCCGCGTCGCGGTGGCGGCACCGGTGGCGAGCGGCGGGACCGTCGTGACGATCGCCGCGGTGGCGCCGCCGACAAGGGCGTCTCGTACATCGAGCGCGTAGTGAAGATCAACCGAGTGGCCAAGGTCGTGAAGGGTGGTCGTCGCTTCAGCTTCACCGCCCTGGTTGTCGTCGGTGACGGCAACGGCATGGTCGGTGTCGGATACGGCAAGGCCAAGGAAGTCCCCGCGGCCATCGCCAAGGGTGTCGAAGAGGCGAAGAAGCACTTCTTCAAGGTGCCTCGGATCCAGGGCACCATCCCGCACATCGTGCAGGGTGAGGAGGCGGCCGGTGTCGTCTTCCTGCGCCCCGCCTCGGCCGGTACCGGCGTCATCGCCGGTGGCCCGGTGCGTGCGGTCCTGGAGTGCGCGGGCATCCACGACGTGCTGTCCAAGTCGCTCGGCTCGGACAACCCGATCAACATCGTGCACGCCACCGTGGCGGCTCTGAAGGGGCTTTCCCGCCCCGAGGAGATCGCCGCCCGGCGTGGCCTGCCGATCGAGGACGTCGCGCCGGCCAGGATGCTGAAGGCTCAGCGCGAGGGCATCGCCGAAGCGGCGGCCTCCAGGGCGGTGAGCTAGTCATGGCACGCCTGAAGATCACTCAGGTTCGCTCGAAGATCGGTGGCAAGCAGAACCAGCGTGACTCGCTGCGTTCGCTTGGCCTGAAGCGAATCGGCGACGTCGTCGTCAAGGAGGACCGGCCCGAGATTCGTGGCATGGTCTCCGTGGTGACGCACCTCGTCGAGGTGGAAGAGGTCGACTAGTCATGACTGACAAGGCTCCGCTCAAGATTCACGACCTGCGTCCTGCTCCTGGCGCCAACAAGGCCAAGATCCGCAAGGGTCGTGGCGAGGCGTCCAAGGGCAAGACCGCCGGTCGCGGCACCAAGGGCAGCCGCGCCCGCACGACGGTCCCCCTCGGTTTCGAGGGTGGCCAGGTGCCGCTGCAGAGGCGTCTGCCGAAGCTCAAGGGCTTCTCCAACGCCATGTTCAAGACGACCTACCAGGTCGTCAATCTGGACAGGCTCGGCGAGCTGTTCCCCGACGGTGGCGATGTCACCGTCGAGACGCTGGTCGCCAAGGGCGCTGTCCGCAAGAACCAGCCGGTGAAGGTGCTCGGCACCGGCGACATCTCGGTCGCGGTGAACGTGCAGGCTCACGCCTTCTCGTCCGCCGCGAAGGAGAAGATCGCCGCTGCGGGTGGTTCCGTTACCGAGCTGTAAGAGCCATTACGAGGCGTGGGGGTTCTGACAATGGGCCCCCACGCCCGTAGTGCGTTAGAGTTCGCGAGACAGCAGGATTCTGTCCTGCTCGACTGACCTGAGACTTCAGATGGCAGATCCCCGCACCATCGCATACTCACACCGCCTTATAGGCGCGCAGGAGGGACCGTGCTGACCGCGTTTACCCGGGCGTTCCGGACACCGGACCTGCGCAAGAAGTTGCTCTTCACTCTGGGCATCATCGCGCTGTTCCGTCTCGGCTCGGTTCTTCCGACTCCGGGCGTTCACGTCCAGAACCTGGCGGCCTGTTTCGACCAGGCCCGTACCGGCGACACCGGCAACATCTACGGAATGGTGCAGCTGTTCAGCGGCGGCGCGCTTCTGAAGCTGTCGGTGTTTGCGCTGGGCATCATGCCTTACATCACCGCGAGCATCATTCTGCAGCTGCTCGTCGTCGTGATTCCACGCCTTGAGGCGCTCAAGAAGGAGGGTCAGGCCGGGCAGGCCAAGATCACGCAGTATACGCGTTATCTGACCATCGGCCTCGGTATCCTGCAGTCGACGGCGTTCATCGCGCTGGCGCGCTCCGGCCAGCTCTTCCCGAACTGCCAGCAGGACGTGCTGCTCGACCCCGACAACGTCTTCCAGATCGTCACGATGGTCGTCATCATGACCGCGGGCACGTCCGTGATCATGTGGCTGGGTGAGCTGATCACCGACCGGGGCGTCGGCAACGGCATGTCGATCCTGATCTTCACCTCCGTCGTCTCGATCTTCCCCTCCGAGCTCGCCAACATCTTCCAGGCGAACAAGTTCACCTTCGCCGTGGTCCTGGTGGTCGGCATCTTCATGATCGCGGCCGTGGTCTTCGTCGAGCAGGCGCAGCGCCGCATCCCGGTCCAGTACGCCAAGCGGATGGTCGGGCGCAGGATGTACGGCGGCACGTCCACCTACATCCCGCTGAAGGTCAACCAGGCCGGCATCATCCCGGTCATCTTCGCCTCTTCGCTGCTCTACCTTCCGCAGCTCGTGACCTCGCTGTTCGCCAACGCCGAGAACCCGAACCCGGTCGTGCAGTGGATCTCACAGAACCTGGCCACGGGTGACACGCCCATCTACATGGCCACCTTCTTCCTGCTGATCGTCTTCTTCACGTACTTCTACGTGTCCATCACTTTCAACCCCACTGAAGTGGCTGACAACATGAAGAAGTACGGTGGGTTCATTCCGGGCATCCGCCCGGGTCGGCCGACGGCTGAATACCTGAACTTCGTGCTCACCCGTCTGACCGCGCCCGGCGCGCTCTATCTGGGTCTGATCTCCATGGTCCCGATCGTCGCGCTAGCGGTGGCCGGTGCGAGCCAGAACTTCCCGTTCGGAGGGACGAGCATTCTGATCATGGTTGGTGTCGGCCTGGACACGGTCAAGCAGATCGAGAGCCAGCTGCAGCAGCGTAACTACGAAGGTTTCCTGCGGTAGTGCGTCTCGTTCTGGTCGGGCCCCCTGGAGCGGGTAAAGGGACACAGGCCCAATACATCGCATCGAACCTGTCAATCCCGAAGATCTCGACAGGTGACATCTTCCGTGCCAACGTCTCTGGCGGCACGGAGCTCGGCAAGCTCGCCAAGACGTACATGGACCGTGGCGACCTGGTGCCCGACGAGGTCACCATCGCCATGGTCCGCGACCGCCTCTCCGAGGACGACGCGCAGGACGGTTTCCTGCTCGACGGCTTCCCGCGCAACGTGCCCCAGGCGGAGATTCTCAAGAAGATGCTCGCCGACTGGGGACAGGGCCTCGATCTGGTCCTGGAGCTCGTCGTCGATGACGACGAGGTGGTCAGGCGGCTGGCGGGCCGGCGCACGTGCAGCCAGTGCGGGCGCATCTGGCACGTCGAGTTCGACGACAAGCAGGACGACAAGTGCGACGCCTGCGGCGGCGCGCTGTTCCAGCGCGACGACGACAAGGAAGACACCGTCAGGCACCGCCTGGAGGTCTACCAGGAGCAGACGTCGCCGCTGATCGCCTACTACGCCGACGAGGGCATCCTCGTCGGGGTCGATGCGACCGGCCCGGTCGAAGAGGTTACGCAGCGGGCCATGGATGCCATACGGCCCTTCATAGGTTAGTTGTGACGATCGACTGCGGAGGTGGCACGGGTTCCCGTGCCACCTCGCGGCTATTGTGGGGGAATTGAGCTCCCACGTCTGCCCGTTGAAGTCCCTGGGGGTGCCGTACGTGTTCAAGAGAAACAGGCATGGAATTCAGATCAAGACGCCCGAGCAGCTCGAGAAGATGCGCGGGGCCGGACTGGTGGTCGGGCGCACGCTCGATCTGCTGAGGCGGTCGGTGGAGCCCGGTATGACGCCGCTGGACCTCGACGTCATCGCCGAGAAGGCGATCAGGGACGAGGGCGCGATCCCGTCGTTCAAGGGCTATCAGGGCTTTCCCGCGACCATCTGCGCCTCGGTGAACCACGAGGTGGTGCACGGCATCCCGACGAACGCCCGCAAGCTTCGCGAGGGTGACGTCATCTCCATCGACTGCGGCGCCATCCTCGACGGCTGGCACGGCGACTCCGCGGTCACCATCGGGGTGGGCGAGGTGGATCCCAAGCTGACCGAGCTGATGCGGATCACCGAAGAGGCGATGTGGTGCGGCATCAGGGCGCTCACCGTCGGCCGTCACCTTTCGGACATCGGCTACGAGATCGAGCGTTACGTCAGGTCCCAGGGCCGCTACGGCATCCCGCAGGAGTACGGAGGCCACGGCATCGGCACGGAGATGCACATGGACCCGTGGATCGCCAACCACGGCAAGGCGGGCAGGGGCCCGGTGCTGGAGCCGGGCATGTGCCTGGCCATCGAGCCCATGGTCAACCTCGGTACCGAGCGCACGCGGGTGCTGGCCGACGACTGGACCGTCGTAACGATCGACGGTAAGGCGTCCGCACACTTCGAGCACAGCGTCGCCGTGACACATAATGGTCCTTGGGTGCTAACCGCCCTGGATGGCGGCAAAGAGCGCCTGGCGCAGCCGTAAACGAGCCAGGAGTGGTGGTATGGCGCAGAGCCCCGAAATGCGTGCCTCGGACGTCGATCGCGACAAGGTGGCGGCGGTGCTGCGCGAACACACCGCCGAGGGCCGCATCACGATGGACGAGTTCAACGAGCGGCTCGAACAGCTCTACAAGAGCAAGACCTACGGCGAGCTCGCCCGGCTGACGGCCGACCTCCCGGATGTGGACCTGCGCAACCGTCCCGCCAAGGTGGCGCCGTTACCGCTCGCCAGGCCTTCGGGCATGCATCCGGGTATGAAGGCCGCGTGGAGCGCGTGGGCCGCGGCGAGCGCGATCAACTGGGTGATCTGGCTGATCGTCAGCCTCACAACCGGCGACTTCGTCTATCCCTGGCCGCTGTGGGTCATGGGCCCGTGGGGCGCGATTCTGCTGGTCAGCACCATTTTCGGCAGCGGGCCGCCGCATAGGAAATAGGCGCCTATCTGTGCACTAGTGCGCTTTGCGTATTCCTCCACAGTATGGAATCGCCTGTGTTCCTAACGTAAGCGGTGTTGAGAGAACACCACTCACGGAGGCACCGAATGCGCAAGGTCCTAGCAGCCACCGCCCTCGCCGGTTCGATGGCCCTCACCGGTCTCGCCGTCGCTCCCGCCGCCCAGGCGGCCACCGCCGGCTCCACCCAGGTCGCCACGCAGGCCACCTCGGCCGGCAACTGGGGCAAGTACTACTCCAGCAACAAGAAGGCCTACACCTACGGGAAGACCTGGAAGTCCAACGGCAAGCTCTACACCCACTGGTACGGCAAGGAGTTCACCTCGAAGCGCGGCTACGTCTGGTTCCGTTACGAGTACAAGAACGGCAAGACCGACAGCCACTACTACAGATGGAACGGCTCCTCGGACTCGACCTGGTACAAGAAGAACATCAAGAAGCTCTACACCTACACCTGCTGGGGCGGCAAGCACTCGTACTGCGGCTCCGTCCACCGGATCTACTGATCACCAGCAGTCCACGAAGGCCCGCCGGTCACCCGGCGGGCCTTCCGCCGTGCCGGGGTAGGCTGGTGCCTTCCGGCCGTGCCGTATAGGAAACGCCCCGCCTGGCGGCGGAGATGGCGTGAGGCGGGAAAGTGTTCCGGTAGACTAGGGCATGGTTGTGTCAGGACACCTGGCACGCGTTTCGCGTTCTAGGCTCAGGTGTCGTACACTCCTTAGTCGGCTCACTATGACTATCACGCGTCGGCGACCTTGCCGGTCGCCGCTCTCTTCGAAGCGTGGGGTCGCGGCTGCTTAGTGAACCGGAGCCTCAGACGACCGATCAGTGAAACGCGAGGGATTTTGGCCAAGAAAGACGGCGCCATCGAGATCGAGGGCACTGTGGTTGAGTCGCTCCCGAACGCTATGTTCCGGGTGCAGCTCGATAACGGCCATAAGGTCCTGGCCCACATCAGCGGACGGATGCGGATGCACTACATCCGGATTCTTCCTGACGACCGGGTAGTCGTTGAACTGAGCCCCTATGACCTGAGTCGTGGGCGGATCGTCTACCGATACAAGTAAGACGTCTGAGGAAACCGAAGGACAATGAAGGTAAAGCCGAGCGTTAAGAAGATCTGCGACAAGTGCAAGGTGATTCGCCGGCACGGTCGCGTCATGGTGATCTGCGACAACCTGCGCCACAAGCAGCGTCAGGGCTAGTCGCCGCAAGGCTTCTCCGAGTCCGCCCCAGCAGGGAGCGGGCTCGACGCATGAGGAGCCTGAGACTGTAATCGCGTGCTACACCCGAGCAGGCGTGCCTTGGCGGCACGGACCACTCGGGAGACCCCCGGTCGGAGGCCGGGGCCCTCACCCCGGGCATGGGGAGGGGAAGTGGCGCGCAAGACCTCCGCCACAAAGAAGGAGAATGCCCGACCATGGCTCGCCTGGTTGGCGTCGACCTCCCCCGCGACAAGCGGCTGGAGATCGCTCTCACCTACATCTACGGAATCGGCCGCACCCGCGCCCAGGAGATCCTCCAGGCCACCGGTGTCAGCGGCGACCTGCGTGTGCACCAGCTCTCCGACACCGAGCTCGTCCCGATGCGTGACTACATCGAGTCGAACTTCAAGATCGAGGGTGACCTGCGCCGTGAGGTTCAGGCCGACATTCGTCGCAAGATCGAAATCGGTTGTTACCAGGGCATCAGGCACCGCAAGGGTCTGCCTGTCCACGGTCAGCGCACCCAGACCAACGCGCGCACCCGTAAGGGCAAGAAGAAGACCGTGGCCGGCAAGAAGAAGCCCGGTAAGAAGTAGTCTCCGCAGCCGCGAGACCGAACACCTCAGGAGTTAAGGCAAGCAATGCCTCCTAAGAGCCGTCAGGGTGCGCCCAAGAAGGTGCGCCGCAAGGAAAAGAAGAACGTCGCTCACGGGCACGCCCACATCAAGAGCACGTTCAACAACACGATCGTCTCGATCACCGACCCGAACGGGAACGTGATCTCCTGGGCCAGCGCCGGCCACGTGGGTTTCAAGGGCTCCCGTAAGTCCACCCCGTTCGCCGCTCAGATGGCCGCCGAGAACGCCGCTCGCCGCGCCATGGAGCACGGCATGCGCAAGGTCGACGTGTTCGTCAAGGGTCCTGGCTCCGGCCGGGAGACCGCGATCCGCTCCCTTCAGGCCACCGGCCTCGAGGTGGGTTCGATCCAGGACGTCACGCCGGTCCCGCACAACGGCTGCCGTCCGCCGAAGCGCCGCCGCGTCTGATTCCCAGGAGATATTGAGAAATGGCTCGTTACACGGGCGCGGACTGCAAGCTCTGCCGTCGCGAGAAGACCAAGCTCTTCCTCAAGGGCAGCAAGTGCGAATCCGCCAAGTGCCCCATCGAGATCCGTCCTTACCCTCCGGGTGAGCACGGCCGCGGACGTCCCAAGGAGTCCGAGTACCAGCTTCAGCTTCGCGAGAAGCAGAAGACCCGCCGCATCTACGGCGTCCTCGAGAAGCAGTTCCGCAACTACTACGAGGAAGCCGCGGGCAAGAGCGGAAAGTCGGGCGAGGTCCTGCTCCAGATCCTGGAGAGCCGCCTCGACAACGTCGTCTACCGTGCCGGGTTCGCCCAGTCGCGTGACGCCGCTCGCCAGCAGGTCCGCCACGGTCACATCACCGTGAACGGCAAGAAGGTCGACATCCCGTCCTACCGCGTTCGCGAGCACGACATCATCGAGGTCCGCGAGACCAAGCGCAACCTCCTGCCTTACGAGGTGGCCCGCGCCACCGCCGGTGACCGCACGGTCCCGGCGTGGCTGGGCGTCGTGCCCGAGAAGCTCCGCGTCCTGGTTCACCAGCTGCCGGTTCGCCAGCAGATCGACACCCAGGTCCAGGAGCAGCTCATCGTCGAGTACTACTCCAAGTAGTCGCTCGTCACCTAGTTCGCGTACGGATTCCGTACGCGAACTAGGCTGTTTATCGGAGTGGCGTCATATAGCGGGCGCCACACGAAAAAGGGGAACCCACTCATGCTGATCGCTCAGCGCCCGACTCTTCTCGAAGAGTCGATCGACGACACGCGCTCCCGGTTCGTCATCGAGCCGCTGGAGCCGGGTTTCGGCTACACCATCGGCAACTCGCTCCGCCGCACGCTGCTGTCGTCCATTCCGGGCGCGGCCGTGACGAGCATCCGGATCGAGGGCGTGCTGCACGAGTTCTCGACCGTTCCCGGGGTCAAGGAAGACGTCACCGACATCATCCTCAACCTCAAGGAGCTCGTCGTCTCCTCCGAGCACGACGAGCCGGTCGTGATGTACCTGCGCAAGCAGGGGCCGGGTGAGGTCACCGCCGCCGACATCGCGCCGCCCGCCGGTGTCGAGGTGCACAACCCCGAGCTGCGCATCGCCACGCTCAACGGCAAGGCGAAGCTCGAGATGGAGCTGACCGTCGAGCGCGGCCGCGGTTACGTCTCCGCCGCTCAGAACAAGCAGCCGGGCCAGGAGATCGGTCGCATCCCGATCGACTCCATCTACTCCCCGGTGCTCAAGGTCACCTACAAGGTCGAGGCGACCCGAGTCGAGCAGCGTACCGACTTCGACCGTCTGATCCTCGACGTCGAGACCAAGCCGGCCATGAAGCCCCGCGACGCGGTGGCCTCCGCCGGTAAGACCCTCGTCGAGCTCTTCGGCCTGGCCCGCGAGCTCAACGTCGAGGCCGAGGGCATCGACATCGGCCCGTCGCCGACCGACGCGGCTCTGGCCGCCGACCTGGCGCTGCCGATCGAGGAGCTCAACCTCACGGTCCGCTCCTACAACTGCCTCAAGCGCGAGGGCATCCACACCGTGGGTGAGCTCGTCGCCCGCAGCGAGCAGGACCTGCTCGACATAAGGAACTTCGGCGCCAAGTCCATCGAAGAGGTCAAGCAGAAGCTCCACGAGATGACGCTGGCCCTCAAGGACTCCCCGCCCGGGTTCGACCCGAGCGCGGTGGCCGGTGGCGGTTACGACGACGACGACAGCGCGTACGTCGAGACCGAGCAGTACTGACCCCGCGAGGGCTCCGGCCCTCACGACCCCTCGCCGGGCGGCCTGCCCGCCCGGCGCGGGGACACTGACGGCCGCGTCGCCTGACGCGGCCGGCCCGACTCCGGTACCTGGTACGGCCGGGGCGGGTGAACTCACAAGGAGAGAGCAATGCCCAAGCCCACCAAGGGCGCGCGTCTTGGCGGCAGCCCGGCGCACGAGCGGCTGATCCTGGCGAACCTCGCCACGGACCTGTTCCGTCACGGCAAGATCCGCACCACGGTGACGAAGGCCAAGCGCCTCCGCCCGCTTGCGGAGCGCCTGATCACCAAGGCGAAGAAGGGCGACATCCACAACCGTCGCCAGGTGCTCACCGTCGTCAAGGACAAGGGCGTCGTCCACCACCTCTTCACGGAGATCGCGCCGACGTTCGCCGAGCGTCCGGGCGGCTACACCCGGATCACCAAGATCGGTGCGCGTAAGGGCGACAACGCCCCCATGGCGGTCATCGAGCTGGTGTCCGAGCCCCTGAACCCGGTCAGCGTCTCCCGCACCACCCCGGCCGCGGAGACCGCTCCGGCGACCGAGGAGAAGGCTCCGGCCGCCGAGGAGACCGAGGCAGCCGAGGCCAAGGACACCAAGGACACCGAGGCCGCGGAGGCCAAGGAGACCGAGGCCGCGGAGGCTCCCGCTGAGGAGACTCCCGCCGCCGAGGCGAAGAAGGACGAGGCCTGATCCGTTCAGGCCACCAGAATCGGGCCCGGACCCCCTCCACGGGGGGCCGGGCCCTTTTCGTATGGATGGGGGCTTGGTGCGCGGTAGCGTCCGTTGAGTCCGGTGACTTTCTGGAGGATGATCGTGGTACGGCTCCGACTCGACCTCGGCTATGACGGGAGCGGGTTCTCCGGGTGGGCCAGGCAGCCCGGCCTCCGTACGGTTCAGGGGGAGATCGAGCAGGCGCTCGGCAGGATCCTGCGGCTCGCCGAGCCGCCCGTGCTCACGGTGGCGGGGCGTACGGACGCGGGCGTGCACGCCCGGGGCCAGGTGGCGCACGTCGATCTCGTGGACGAAGCGCTCGCCGAGCTCGACGGGAACCGGCCCGGGCAGCTGAGCGTGGATGAGCGGCTCTCTGCGCTCGTGCGGAGGCTGGGGGGAGTCCTGGCCCCGGATGTACGTGTCTTCCGGGTCTCGGTGGCTCCTGAGGGCTTCGACGCCCGGTTCTCGGCCATGTCCCGGCGCTACGCGTACCGGGTGAGCGACGCCGTGGGAGGCGTCGACCCGCTGCGCCGGCAGGAGGTCGTCTGGCACAACCGGCCGCTCGATCTGGGCGCGCTCAACGCGGCCGCCGCCCGGCTGCTGGGCGAGCATGACTTCGCGGCGTTCTGCAAGAAGCGCGAGGGCGCCACCACGATCAGGGAGCTGCAGCGGCTCGACTGGGTGCGGGAGGAGAGCGGGGTGCTTGTCGCCACCGTGGTGGCCGACGCGTTCTGCCATTCGATGGTGCGGGCCCTGGTCGGCTCCCTGCTGGCCGCGGGTGACGGGCGGCGGCCGGTCGAGTGGCCGGGGCAGGTGCTGGCGAAGGCCGTACGGGACTCGGGGGTGCATGTGGCGCCCGCGCACGGCCTGTGCCTGGAAGAGGTGAGTTATCCGCCGGTGGCCGAGCTCGCGGCGCGAGCGAGCGCCACCCGGCGGGTCCGGACCCTGTCAGTCCTCGGTGATGCGGCGCTCGAGGACCAGTGACGTCTGGTCGCGGAAGGCGCTGCTGACCTTGATGAGCGTCTTCTCCTTGGCGGCCGGGGTGTGGCCGTCGGCGTGGGTGGCGTAGCTGAACACGATGTAGCGGCCCCAGACCAGGCCGGCCGCGTAGCCGCCCGCGATGTGCACGCGGTCGCCGCCCGTCCCCGGCGATCCGGGCAGGCCGCGGAACCAGAGGTTGCGGCTGAGGTTCTTGGCCTCGTCGGCGCGCAGGGCGGCGTCCTTGCTCGGGAGTACGGCGATGCCGGTCGTCACGGCCCAGCGGCGCTTGGCGTCGACGTACGTGGCGCGCACGACGCGGCTGCACTTCTGCTCGCGCAGCGCCTCTGCGAACGGGCCGGAGGCCGCCTCCTCGCAGCTCGCCGCGACGTCGGACTTGACCCTGGTGAACACGGCGCCCGCCGCGCTCACCTTCTTCTTGGGGAACGCCTCCGTCAGCGACAGCTTCTTCGGGTCGGTGATCTCGGAGTTGAGCAGGGAGGTGCCGACCGGCTCGGCAGGGGTGGTGACGGCGGGGGCGGCGGTGGGGGTCGCCGCCGGAGGAGTGACGGGAGGCGCGGCCTCGGGCGTGCCGACCGACCTGACAGCGAAGAAGCCACCTGTCGCGACGCCCGCCAGCACCAGCACGCCCAGCGTGGCGAACAGCGCTCGCTTGCTCTTGCCCGGCTGCTTGACCGGCAGCGGAGCGAACGGCGGCTGCCTGAACGCGCCCGGCAGGAGCGTGCCGGCGGCCTGCGGCGGGGGTTCGGTGGGAGTGGCGCCGCCGGGAGGCAGCGCGAGTGCGGGCTTGTGGCCCCAGACTTCCGGGCTGAACGGGAGCTCGGGCAGCTTGTCCTGCTGTGGGGGGTCCTGCTCGGGCGGGGTGGGCGGCCAGACCGGGATGTCGCCGGGCTCGGCCAGGTTGCCGGCGTCGGCATTGTGCTTGGGGTCGAACAGCGGCGAAGGGGGCAGCTTGGGGCCCGGTGTCGGCGTGACCCTGCCCGCGGGCGGCAGGGACTTCCTGGCGCCCGCGGGGGGCGCGGTCTCCTCCGTGTCGGCCGGCACCGGGGCGCTGAACGCCGCGATGGTCTCTCCGGTGCTGTAGGCGGGCGGGCCCGGCGGCCGGGATGCGGAAGGCGGGAGCACCGGGTGCGGGTTCGTGGCGTTCGGGTCGAACGGGGGCGGTGCGGTGGAAGGGCCGGTCTGTGCCGGACCGGCGTCAGGCGTGGCGCCGTGGGCGGCCTCGTCGCTCTCGGGCTCCAGCTCGCCGGTCGCGGCCGGCCAGGGCGGCATGGCGGGCGGGTCGGAGACGGGCGCCGGCCACACCTGCATGCCCGCCGCGGCTGCCGTGAACGCCGGTGGCGGCTCCCACCGGGGCGCGCCGGGGACCACGGGCTCCGCGGGCCAGGCCGCTTCGGGGCCGGCGGTCGCGTCGAGATCCGTGCCCGTCACCGGCGGCTCGTCCGCGCCCTCCGGCCCGGCGAACCAGTCATACGGCGCGGCGTCGCCCTCCCGCACCTCCCACGGCTGCGCGCCTGGGAAGGCCGGCAGCGCGGGAAGGTCCCCACCGCCGGTCGGAGACCATGCCGCGGCAGCGGGGACTTCGCTCTCGGCCGGCGGCCAGGCGGGTGGACGGCCTTCGGCTCCGGCGGGCGGCCAGGCAGCGGCGTGGGAGCCGCCCTGCGCGGGCGGCCAGGCGACGGCCGGGCGGGTCTCGCCCTCCGGAGTGCGTGGCTCGTCCTCGACCGAAAGCCATGCCTCGGCGGGAGGGGAGTCGTCCTCATGCCGTGGCCGCGCGTCCGCCGATCGGGACTCGCCCTCGACCGACAGCCACCCCTCCGCCTCTTCGACGGAGGGTGGCTCGGGGTATGACTGTGGGACGCGCCGCTCGCCGGACGGCCGCTGGCCGAAGCTCGGTGGCGGCGTCGAAGGTGCCGCCGAGTCGTCGGTTTCCCTACGCTCGTGCTCAGACCCGGGTCCCTGGCCACGCATAAGGGGAGCCTAGCGAGAGTCGCTAGATCGTTCCGGCGGTATGGGCGTTCCCGGCCGGATCGATCGTCCTGTTTGCGGGCTTATTCAACTGGAAGGGCGATATCAGGCCGCGCGAGTGCCCGTCAGCGTCCGGGCGTCGAGCGCCTTGAAGACCGTCGCCTTGGTGATGTCGTCGGCCGCCTGGAAGAGCCGCTTCGATCCGTTCTTGTCAGGCTTGATCCCGTCCTTGTTCTGGAACCAGACCAGAACGGCGTAGTGGCCGTGCGTCCACACCTTCGCGCCGCCGCTGCCCGAGCCGAGGAACTTGGTGACCTCGTCCTTGCCCGCCAGAGGCTTGACGTAGTCGGCCTTGCCGGAGGCCTTGGCGACCTTGGCGGCGCTCTTGCTCGTCTTGAGATTGGCCACGCCGACCGTGCCGATCACCTTGCCGGACTTGTCGCGGAAGCTGGCCCGCATCATCTGGGTGCACTTGCCGGCCTTGAGCTCCTTGGCGATCTTCTCGCCGAGGACGCCGTCGGCGCACTTCTTGTCCTTGCTGGTGATGGTCATCTGGTAGGCGCGACCCGACACGGTGAGCTTCTTGGCCTTGAACAGCTCCTTGACCGTGAGCGGGTCGGGGTCCGTGCTGCGGTCGGCGGCGTAGCCGAACTTGCCGGGAGGCGCCGACGGGAGCGGCGCGGAGGTGCGGCGGGCCGCGTCCGTGCCGGTGGCCGACGGATCGTCGGCGTTCCACATCACCGCGAGGCCGGCGCCGAGGAGGCCCAGCACCACGAGGCCGCCGAGCGTCACCCAGAGCGGGCCGCGAGAGCGGCTGCCCTCGTCGTAGGGGCTCCACATCTTGCTGGTCGGCCCGGTCTCCGTGCGCTCGTCCGCCTTGGCCTCGGTCCGGGGGCCGGAGGCCGGGCCCGGTGCGAGGCCGTAGGGGGGCGCGCCGGGCGTGGGCGTGGGCGTGGGCGTGGCCGGCGCGTTGTCGGCCGGGGTGAAGGCTCCGGCGAAGGAGCCGGCGTCCTCCTCGGCCGCCCTGCGCTCCTTGCGCGAACGGCGGGGGGTGCTCTCCGTGCCGTTTTCACGTTCCTTGGGAAAACCCATGCGCAGACATTACCGTGCGCTGGTCACGAACGTCCGAAGTCCTGGGTCCACCAAGGACCGTCCGGGCCGGACACGACGCCGACGCCGATGGCCTTGAACTCGCAGTTGAGGATGTTCCGGCGGTGGTCGGGACTGTCGAGCCAGCCGCTCAGAGCCTCGTCGGCGGACAGATAGCCGCGGCCGATGTTCTCGGCGGCGCCCGCGTAGTAGCCGGCGCGCTCCATCCGGTGCCACGGCGTCGAGCCGTCGGGCGACTCGTGGGTGAACTGGCCTGAGCGGGCCATCTCCACCGAGTGCGCGCGGGCGGCCCTGCTCAGCCGTCCGTCAGTCCTGAGCGGACCGCATCCCCGCCTGGCCCGGGCGGCGTTGGTGAGGCGGACGACCTCGGACGCCGCGCCCGGCATGTTCTTGACCTGCTGTTCGTCGCCGAGCGTGCGGATGGGGTCCTCGGCGGTGTAGCCGGGGATCTGGTCGGTGGAGGTCCTGGTCGGCTTGACGCTGGTCCTGGTGCGCGGGGCGATCGAGCTCGTCTGCCTGGGCACCCGTTCGGCCAGCGGCTGCGCCTTCTTCCTGGCGGGGGCGGCGGCCTTCGCCGTGGGGGAGGGCGTGGCCTCGTTGAGGTAGATGTGGCCGGCGGGCACCGGGTCCCCGGCCATGCGGCCGAGCAGAACTCCGGTGAACAGCGCCGCCATGAGGCAGGCCAGCAGACCCAGGTGGTTCCGGCGCCGTGCGCTCCGCTGGGTGTGCCGGGTGTGAAAACTCTGCCACATACCGCCACCAACGATAGGGATGTCGGGTCGTGGTAAAGAAGGGGGGCCAGGGAACTGAAATCGAACCGTTCTGTGGTCAGGTAGACTCAGCCAGGGTTACCGGTCTTTTGACCAGCGTCCGCAAGGGCGGGTAACCTAATCGTTCGTTGTGTGCATAGGTCCAGCGTGACCGATGCGCGGCGCGTCCGGCGTCATCTCCCATCACTTGAGGAGACGGAAGGTCCGGGCCGTCGTGTGCCCGCACCGACCGACCCCAGCGCTGCCGCATCCGGCAGCGCGCCGAAGACGCGAGCATAAGAAGGCTACGACCGTGCGCACGTACTCACCGAAGCCCGCCGACGTCCAGCGTCAGTGGTACGTCATCGACGCGACCGATGTCGTGCTGGGCCGGCTGGCCAGCCACGTCGCGATCCTGCTCCGCGGCAAGCACAAGCCGATCTTCGCCAACCACGTCGACACCGGTGACTTCGTCATCGTCATCAACGCGGACAAGATCGCGCTCACCGGCAACAAGCTGGAGCAGAAGAAGGCCTACCGCCACTCGGGCTACCCGGGTGGTCTGCGTTCCGTGAGCTACGGCGAGCTCATGGAGAAGCGGCCGGACAAGGCCGTCGAGAAGGCCGTCAAGGGCATGCTGCCCAAGAACTCCCTCGGCCGGAAGATGGCCAAGAAGCTGAAGGTCTACGCGGGTTCCGAGCACCCGCACCAGGCCCAGCAGCCGGTGCCGTTCGAGATCACCCAGATCGCCCAGTAGTAGTCCGAGAAAGAGTTAGAGGAGAACCGTGGCTGAGCCCACCGGTGTCGAGACGGCCGTCGAGGCCGAGGTGGAGGAGTTCTCCACCGAGGAGTTCCCTTCCGAGTACACCACCGAATCCACCGCAAGCGCTGACGCTCCCGTGCGTAAGCCCATCACGACGGGCAACTCGTACGGCACCGGTCGCCGCAAGGAGGCGATCGCCCGCGTGCGCATCGTCCCCGGCACCGGCAAGTGGACGATCAACGGTCGTTCGCTGGACGTCTACTTCCCGAACAAGGTCCACCAGCAGATCGTCAACGAGCCCTTCGTGGTGCTCGGCGCCGAAGAGGCGTTCGACGTCATCGCGCGCATCGACGGTGGCGGCGTGACCGGTCAGGCCGGCGCGCTGCGCATGGGCCTGTCCCGTGCGCTGACGGCTCTGGACGTCGAGACCAACCGTGCGCCGCTGAAGAAGGCCGGCTTCCTCACCCGTGACGCCCGCGCCACGGAGCGGAAGAAGTACGGCCTCAAGAAGGCCCGTAAGGCTCCGCAGTACAGCAAGCGCTAAGTTGGCGCGGCTTTTCGGCACCGACGGGGTGCGTGGGGTCGCGGGTCGCGACCTCACGGCCGAGATCGCCATGGCCCTTTCGGTCGCGGCGGCTCACGTCCTCGGCGATGCAGGCGTGTTCGCCGCTACCGGCTCAGGCCGAAGGCAGAGGCCGGTAGCGGTCGTAGGCCGGGACCCGCGTGCCTCGGGAGAGTTTCTCGAGGCCGCTGTGGTCGCCGGCCTCGCGTCGTCCGGAGTGGATGTGCTGCGCCTCGGCGTGCTGCCCACTCCCGCCGTCGCCCACCTCACGGCCGCGCTTGGCGCCGATCTCGGCGTCATGCTGTCGGCCTCGCACAACGCCGCGCCGGACAACGGCATCAAGTTCCTGGCCAGGGGTGGCTTCAAGCTGTCCGACGCGGTCGAGGACGAGATCGAGCGGCGGATCGGCGAGGACTGGAGCAGGCCGGTCGGCTCGGCCGTCGGCCGGGTGCGTGACGCCTACGGCGAGGCCGACCGCTACATCTCGCATGTCCTGACGACCGTGAACGGGCAGCTCGACGGGCTGAACGTCGTGGTCGACTGCGCCCACGGCGCCGCGCACATGGTCGCGCCCGAGGCGCTGCTGCGTGCGGGGTCCAGGGTGGAGGCGATCGGGGCCAGGCCCGACGGCCTCAACATCAACGCCGGCTACGGCTCCACCCATCTGGACAAGCTCCAGCAGGTGGTCGTCTCACGGGGCGCCGACATGGGCATCGCCTACGACGGCGACGCCGACCGCTGCCTGGCGGTCGACCACACCGGCGCCATCGTCGACGGTGACCAGATCATGGCCATCCTCGCGGCCGACATGCACGCCAAGGGCAGCCTGGCCAAGGACACCGTGGTCGCGACCGTGATGTCCAACCTGGGCTTCAAACTGGCGATGCGCGAGGCGGGCATCAACGTGATCGAGACCGCCGTGGGCGACCGCTACGTGCTGGAGCGGATGAAGTCCGAGGGCTACAACCTGGGCGGCGAGCAGTCGGGGCACGTCATCATGCTCGACCACGCCACCACGGGCGACGGCCTGCTCACCTCCCTCCACCTGCTCTCGGTGGTGGCGAACTCGGGCAGGTCACTCAGGGAGCTGGCGTCGATCATGACGCCGCTGCCGCAGATCCTGATCAACGTCAAGGACGTGGATCGGGGCAAGTCCGCCGCGGACGAGCTCACGGTCGCGGTCGCGGAGGCCGAGGCGGAGCTCGGAGAGACGGGCCGGGTCCTCATCAGGCCGAGCGGCACCGAGCCGATGATCCGCGTCATGGTGGAGGCCTCCTCGGAGGACCAGGCCACCAAGGTCGCCGAGCGCCTCGCGGAAGTGGTCCGGGTCGCCTGCGTCTGACGTCCACTCCGGGTGCGGGGGGTTCCCCGCACCCGGAGTGCGGTCACTCGTCGCCGGTGAGGGAGAAGGCGCGTAGCCGCAGGCCGGCCCAGAAGAGCGAGCCGACCGTGACGATGATCAGTGCCGGTACGGCGAAGCCGAGGGTGACCTCCGTCGTCAGGAACGGCGAATCGGAGATCTGGTCGGCGATCGCCTGCCCCCACTGCTGGATGGAGAACTTCTGGGCGCCCTTGATGAAGCCGCCGACGAGGGTCTCCCAGACCAGGGCGTAGATGACGCCGATGGCGACGGCGTGCCGGGTGATGACGCCGAGCAGCAGGAAGACGGCAGCGTAGGCGATGCCCGCCACCAGGACCCCGACGGTGAAGCCCGCGGCGATGCCGTCCTCGTTGCGGACCAGAAGCCAGGCCGCGACGTAGGTGGGAACGGCGGCGAACAGGGCCAGGACCGACGCCGCCACCAGGAACTTAGTCCCGGCGATGACCGGCCGGGAGATCGGCTTGGACAGCAGGTGGATGATGGTGCCGTCGTCGATCTCGGGGGCGATGACGCCGGTGCCCGCGATGAGCCCGAGCAGCGGGAGCATGGTGGCGATGGCGAAGTTCTCCATCAGCAGCAGGGCCGAACGCTGATCGGTGCTGCCCACGAGGCGGAGCAGGATGGCCAGGCCGATCAGGCCGAGCGGCAGCAGGAGCAGCAGGATGATCCTGCGCCTGCCCAGCAGCGCCCGGTAGGTGATGCCGGCGACCACGGTGTTCATCAGGTGCTCCTGGTTATCAGGTAGGCGAAGACGCTCTCCAGGTCCTCGTCGGCGGGGGACACCTGGTGCAGCCGGACGCCCTCGGCCCGGGCGACGCGGGGGAGTAGCTGGGCGAACCGGCGGAACTCGGCGGCCTGGACCTCAAGGCCGTCGGGACCCAGCGTGACGCCACCTGCCGAGCTGTCGAGGATGAGGGCGGCGGCCAGCTTGCGGTCGTCGCTGGACCGGATCTTGAACAGGTGCGGCCGGTCCGTCATCAGGCGGCGGATCTCGCGGAAGTTGCCCGAGGCCGCGTGCCTGCCGGCCACCAGGACCTCGATCTGCTGGGCGACGCGCTCGACCTCTTCGAGGATGTGCGAGCTGAACAGGATCGTCTTGCCCCCGGTGCCCATGGCGCGGATCAGGTCCATCAGGTGCATGCGCTGGCGGGGGTCCATGCCGTTGAAGGGCTCGTCCAGCAGGAGCACCGGCGGGTCGTGGACGAGCGCGGCGGCGACCTTGACGCGCTGGCGCATGCCCTTGGAGTAGGTCTCGACGCGCCGGTCCTTGGGCTCTTCCATCTCGACCGTCGCCAGAGCCTTGCGGGCGGCCTCGACCGGATCGGGCAGGCCGTGGAGCCTGGCCGCCGACAGGACGAACTGCCAGCCGGTCAGGAAGCCATACACGCCCTCCCGTTCCGGGACTAAGCCGATATTTCGGTAGATCTGATGGTTCTTCCACACCTGGGTGCCGTCGAGCGTGACCGTGCCGCCGGAGGGCGCCAGGAAGCCGGCCATCATGTGCAGGAGCGTCGACTTGCCGGCGCCGTTGGGACCGAGCAGGCCGGTGACGCCGGGCCCGATCGTCATCGTGACATCGTTGACCGCCACGACGTTGCCGTACCAGCGCGAGACCTGAGAGAGCTCGATCTTCACCGCGAGGCAGCCTTTCGGTAGCGCAGCGACAGGACTGCCAGGGCGGCGGCGATGAGCGCCACCACCAGGACGGCGGGGACGGGCCCCCCGGGATAGTCGCCGTCGGCGTGCGAGGGGGTGCCGAACAGCGCGGCCTGAACGGCGTCGACCAGCCAGAACGGGTTGGCGAGCCACGCCCACCGCGCCGCCGCGTCGTAGCCCGACATCGACAGCGTGCCGTAGATGACCGGGACCGCCGCGGAGCACAGCAGGTAGGCGGCGATGACGGAGGCGACGCCGAGGCCGCGCCTGGGCGTGAGCGAGGCGATCGCCAGGCCGAAGGTGGACAGCAGCAGCGCCAGGACCAGGGCCATGGCCAGCGCGCCGAAGAACTCCCCGGTCAGCGGCGGCCCTTCGAGGTCGATCAGCAGCTCACCCACGTAGATGAGCGTGAGGGGCGCCGCGACCAGCAGGAACAGCGCCACGGTCATCGCCGCGACCTTGGCGCCGACGTACTCGCCGATCGCGATGGGCCGCGACAGGTAGAGCGGCAGCACCTTGAAGCGCAGGTCGGGGGCGACGACTGTGGGCGCCTGGGAGGCCAGGAAGATCGCCACGACCGCCTGCATGATGACGGCGAAACCGCTGTAGGGCAGTCCGCGCTCCTGGACCAGCGCCATCAGCGCGATCGACACGATGGCCGGCAGCAGCATGATGGTCGCCAGGGCGAACGGCATGATCTTGCTGCGCGCGGTGCGGCCCAGGCCGAAGATCCCGCGCAGGCTGTGCACGGCCAGAGCCAGTGTCGCCTGGCCGCGGCCGAGGCGCGGGCCGTCGTAGTGGCGGTAGCCGATGTCGTAGATCTCAGACATTGGCCGCCTCCTCCCTGAAGACGTCCTCGATGCGGTGGCGGCCCTGCTCCAGGCGGATCAGGGCGAGGTCCAGGTCGGCGGCGGCATCGCGGACGGCGTCGAACGTCTCAGGACCGAGGACCTTGACCACCAGCAGGCGGCCGTGCGGGGTGACGGTCTGGCCGAGCGAGGTCAGGCGCTCCGCGAGCGGCTGCGCACCCTCCTCCACCTCCACCGTGACGGTCTGCGTGGCGTGGGTGAACTCGGCGATGGCCGAGGAGCGCAGCAGCCGCCCGGCGTCGATGACGATGACGTGGTCGCAGACGCGCTCCAGCTCGCCGAGCAGGTGCGAGGTGACGAGCACGCTGATGCCGAACTCGGTGCCGATGCGCCTGATCAGCGTCAGCATCTCGTCGCGGCCGCGCGGGTCGAGCCCGTTGGTCGGCTCGTCGAGGAAGATCAGCTTGGGGTCGTGCACGAGCGACTGGGCCAGCTTGACGCGCTGCTTCATGCCGGTGGAGTAGCCGCCGATCGCGCGGTAGCGCTCCTCGGCCAGGCCGACGTGGCGCAGCACGTCGGCGGCGCGCTCGCGGGCCGCCGTGCGCGGCAGTCCGGACATCCGGGCCAGGTGGACGACGAGCTCGGTGGCGGACACGTCAGGGGGCAGGCACTCGTGCTCGGGCATGTAGCCGACGAACCTGCGGATCTGCGACCCCTGCGTGGCCACGTCCAGGTCGAGCACCTTGGCGGTGCCCTCGGACGCCGGCAGCAGGCCGAGCAGGATCTTGATCAGCGTCGACTTGCCCGCGCCGTTCGCCCCGACGAGGCCGGTGACGCCGGATCCGACGGTGATCGTGAGCCGGTCGAGCGCCGTGACGGTGGGGAAGCGTTTGGTCAGCCCCTCGGTGGCGAGGATGTGCATGCCCGGACCCTACCCGCAGGGACGTGGGCACGGCCTCGGTCAAAGGGATGAACGGTGTCCTACCTGAGGCCAGAATCTGCGCTGGACCCACAGGGTGAGGGTGCCGGAGATGACCATCCCCGCGATGTTCAGGAAGAGCTGGGAGACACCGCCCGCGACCTGTGGCCACACACCGAGCGCCAGCGCGACGCCGGCGTAGCCGGCCGCGGGGACCGTGGTGACCGAGATGAACACCCCGATCAGGGCGGAGGACTTGCCCGCCGTGATCGACAGCACCCCCGCCACGCCCGCCAGCAGGGCGACGATGAACGACCAGCGGTCGGGCGTGACGATGAAGGACAGCTCACCGTGGGTCCGCAGGTTCGCGGTGGTGATCCAGCCGAGCCGGTACATGATCAGCGCGACGGCGAACGTCACCGCGATCGCCAGGGCGAATCCCACGACCAGGGTCCTGATCGCGCCGACGACCAGGTGCCGCGGGCCGAACAGCAGGCCGAAGCAGACGGCCGAGACCGCGCCGAACTCCGGGCCGAGCACCATCCCGCCGATGGTCAGGATGGTCGAGTTCTGCAACACGCCGATGCCGGCGAGCAGCGTGGCGATCGTCATGAACACCAGGTACGCCCAGCTGACGCGGGAATCGGCCTGCGCGTCCTGCGCGAGCTCCGCCCAGACCACCGCGTCGTCCGGCTCGCCGGAGACCTCCTCCTCGGCCTTCTCCGCGACCCTGGACAGCGCCAGGTCGAGCTCCTGGGCGGCGATCGAGCCCACTTCCGCCAGCCACTCGAGCCGCGCCAGGACGTCGTTGGCCGACTCCCTGGCGATGTCGCAGAGGATCAGGTCGCCCTGTGGCTCGCGGGCCGCGCCGGCGAGGACGGCGATGTTGGTGACTCCTGGGCAGGTGTCCAGCACCGCCAGCACCTCGCCGGTGCGGTCGCTCGGGCTGATCAGTCGCAGATGGAGCATCCGGTCATTGTCACCGAACGGGGCCGTCGATCGGACGTTGAATCTTCATTGACTCTGGTCCGTGAAGCTGCCGTTCATGCAGATGTACAGGTGCCACGATGACGGTGAGGACTGCTGGTTCGCCGGCATCGACGATCAGGGGTGTGCCGGCAGGTTCGCGACCTACCTGTTCGAAGAGGTTTTCAGGTTCGGCGAAGCCGTACCCGCCTGACGGAGTGGTCGGAGCCCTTGTGCATGACGAGGGCGGCGCGGCCGCGGGTGGGGGCGATGTTGTCGATCAGGTTGCGCTCGTTGATGTCGCGCCAGATGTTGACCGCGAAGGCGGTCGCCTCTTCGTAGGACAGCTCGGCGATGTGGCGGAAGTAGGACTTGGGGTCCTCGAACGCGGTGCGGCGGAGCTTGTGGAAGCGGTCCACGTACCAGTTGCGGATGTTCTCGACCTTGGCGTCCACGTAGATCGAGAAGTCGAAGTAGTCGTTGACCGCCAGCGAGGTGGGCGGGGCCGGCTGGAGGACGTTGAGCCCTTCGATGATCAAAATGTCCGGACTTTTCACGATCTGTGCTGCGCCGGGGACGATGTCGTACTCGAGGTGACTGTAGACCGGCGCCCGCACCTCGGGCGCGCCCGCCTTCGCCTCGGCCACGAACCTCACCAGCGCCCTGCGGTCATAGCTCTCCGGGAAGCCCTTCCGGTGCATGATCCCCTTGGACTCCAGCACCGCGTTGGGGTAGAGGAAGCTGTCGGTCGTGATCAGCTCCACGTGCGGATGCTCGGGCCACCTGGCCAGCAGGGTGTGCAGCAGTCGCGCGGTCGTGGACTTGCCGACCGCGACGCTGCCCGCGATGCCCAGAATGTACGGAACGCGCTGCTCGGGATGGCCGAGGAACGCGCTGAGCACGCTGCTGCGCTGCTTGGAACCGGTGAAGTGCAGGTTCAGCAGCCGCGTCAGCGGCAGGTAGATGTCGGTGACCTCGGTGAGGTCGATGGGGTCGTCGACGCCTCGCAGCTCTTCGAGCTCTTCCGCCGTGAGAGTCAAGGGCGTGTTCTTGCGGAGTTCGCTCCACTGCTCCCTGCTCAGTTCAACGTAGCCGTTGTTCACCTTGGCAGCGTAGCGACGGGTCCCAAACCGGGCGCCGGGCGGGGGTGGACGGAGATATCCACAGGCTGTGGACAAAAACGGGGGATTACCGATACTCAGTTCGGGGAACAGGGGGCGTCTGCCCGAATCGTCGGTATGCCGGGATGACTGCGGATACTGTTCCGGTAGGCAGCGCCCCCTGGAGGTCACGTGGACCGTCGTCGCTTTCTCACCCGCGCGGCCGTGGTGGCCGCCGGAGTCGCCGGGCCGTTCGCGGGGGTCGCCTGCGCGGGAGCGCGGGGAGGCGCCAGGCCGGTGCCCGGATACGGGCGGCTGCTGCCGGTGCGGGACCAGCGTGACGGCGAGGTCCGGCTGCACCTGCCGGAGGGATTCAGGTACAGGTCGTTCAACGCGGCGGGCGAGAAGTTCTCCGACGGCAGCGCCGTCCCGGGACGCCACGACGGGATGGCCGCGTTCGCCGGGCCGCGCGGCAGCGTGATCCTGGTGCGCAACCACGAGGTCAACGGCCCGGTCGGGGCGTTCGGCGACAAGGGCAGGGCCTACGACCCCATGGCCGGAGGCGGCACCGCGACGCTGCAGGTGAGCCGCCACGGCGAAGTGATCAAGAGCCGGCCGTCGCTGAACGGGACCATGATGAACTGCTCGGGCGGTCCCATGCCGTGGGGCGCCTGGGTGAGCTGCGAGGAGACCGTCAACGGGCCCGACGTGGGCGACGACTTCTCCGGCGGCGACAACTCCAAGCTCACCAAGAAGCACGGCTACATCTTCGAGGTGCCGCTCAAGGGCGCCTCGAACGCCAAGCCGATCAGGTCCGCCGGCAGGTTCGCGCACGAGTCCGTGGCCTTCGACCCGGCGACGGGCACCCTCTACCTGACCGAGGACAACTTCGCCTTCCCCTCTGGTTTCTACCGCTACGTCCCGCCGAAGCACCCCATGAAGGCGGGACGCCTGCTCGACGGCGGCAAGCTCCAGATGCTGGCCGTCAAGGGCAGGCAGCGCGCCGACCTGTCCGTGGGCCATCCGGTGGGCACGGCCTTCGCCACCGAATGGGTGGACATCGACGAGCCCGACCCGTCCTTCACCGGCAGGCCGTCGAACGACGAGGCCGTGCAGGCGGTCGGCAAGCAGGGCCGGGCCGCGGGCGGCGCGATCTTCTCCAGGCTCGAAGGCGCCGTCTATCACCAGGGCACCGTCTACTTCGTCTCCACCCAGGGCGGGGACACCGCGTCAGGGGAAACGGCGCCCGACGGGTTCGGCAAGGGCCGGGGTCAGGTGTGGGCGTACGAGACGTGGAGCGGCCGGCTCAAGCTCGCCTACCAGTCGCCCCGCGCGGCCACGCTGGACCTGCCGGACAACGTGACCGTCAGCGCCCGCGGGACGCTGGTGCTGTGCGAGGACGGCGACGGCGACAACTACCTGCGCGGACTCACGCGCTCCGGCGACATCTTCGACTTCTGCCGCCTGGCCCCGCTGCCGGGCGACGCGGGAGCGGAGTTCGCCGGCTCCACCTTCGGCCCCGGCGGCCACACCCTCTACGTGAACATCCAGTCCCGGCAGGGCAGGTCCTTCGCCATCTGGGGACCCTGGCAGCGAGGCGCCTTCTAGCTGGTTAGCCTGGGAAGATGATCCTGGGCATCGGCGTGGACGTCGTCGACATCGCGCGGTTCCGGGCCGCGCTGGAGCGGACGCCGGCTCTGCGCGAGAGGCTGTTCACCGAGATCGAGCGGCCACTCGCGACGCACTCGCTGGCCGCCAGGTTCGCCGCCAAGGAGGCCGTCGCCAAGGCCCTGGGCGCGCCGAAGGGGCTCGGGCACCTGGAGGCCGAGGTGCGCTGCGACGAGAGCGGAAAGCCTGAGCTGCGCGTCACCGGCAAGGTCGCCGAGGTCGCCTACGAGCTCGGGGTGAAGCGGTGGCACGTCTCACTCAGCCATGACGGCGGCGTCGCGATGGCCTACGTGATCGCCGAGGGATAGCGTGACGAAGATGCTCACCGCCTACTCCGCCGACCAGATCAGGGCCGCCGAACAGGCGCTGATGGCACGCCTGCCCGAGGGCACGCTGATGCAACGCGCCGCCTCCGGGCTCGCCGCCGCCTGCGCCGCCCTGCTCGGGAAGGTGTACGGCAGCCGCGTCGTCCTCCTCGTCGGCAGCGGCGACAACGGCGGCGACGCCCTCTACGCGGGAGCCCTGCTGGCCCGGCGCGGGGCCAGGGTCGAGGCCGTGCTCGCCGGGTCGAAGACGCACCAGGCTGGGCTGCGCGCGCTCAAGGACGCCGGCGGGCTGGTCGCCGGCCAGGACGCCCTCGCCACCGCCGACCTCGTCGTCGACGGGCTGGTCGGGATCGGCGCGTCCGGCGCGCTGCGCGAGCCCCACGCCCGGCTCGCCGAGGCCGCCAACGCCGCGCCGGGCCCGGTGGTCGCCGTGGACGTGCCCAGCGGAGTCGACGCAGGCACCGGGCGGGTGGCGGGCGCGGCGGTGCGGGCTCAGCTCACCGTGACGATGGGGGCGCGCAAGACCGGCCTGCTCGTCGATCCCGGCGCCGCCTTCGCGGGCACGGTCGAGCTGGTGGACATCGGGCTCGCGCCTCACCTGCCCGAGCCGGACGTCACCGCGCTGACCAGGGCCGGCGTCGCCGCGCGGCTGCCCCGGCCGGGCGGCGAGTCGGACAAGTACCGCAGGGGCGTGGTGGGCATCGCCGCCGGCAGCGATCAGTACACCGGTGCCGCCGTGCTCTCCGTGGGCGGCGCGTTGCGCGCCGGGGCGGGCATGGTGCGTTACGCCGGTCCGGGCCGTCCCGCGGCGCAGGTGCGGGCGCGCTGGCCCGAGGCGGTCATCACCGAGCTGGACGAGCCGTCGATCGACGGGGTCGGCCGCGTGCAGGCGTGGGTGCTGGGCCCCGGGCTCGGCACCGGCCGCTGGGCCCGCGAGCTGGTCGCCCGGGTGCTGGCCACGGACGTGCCCGTCCTGGTCGACGCCGACGGCCTCAACCTGGTGGCCAAGGATCCCGCGCTGCTGCGCCGTACCAGCCCGGTCCTGATCACCCCGCACGCGGGCGAGCTGGCGCGGCTGACCGGAGCCGGGCGCGAGGAGATCGAGGCGGGCAGGCTGGAGCACGCCCGCGGGGCCGCGGCGGAGCTCGGCGTCACCGTGCTGCTCAAGGGGTCCACCACGGTCGTGGCCGAGGAGGGCAGGCCGGTGCGGGTCAACGGGACCGGCACCGCGTGGCTGGCGGCGGGCGGCACCGGAGACGTGCTGTCCGGGGTCGCGGGCTCGCTGCTCGCCCAGGGGCTGAGCTGCTACGACGCCGGATCGTGCGGCGCCTACCTGCACGGGCTGGCCGGGCGGATCGCGGCCAGTGGCGCCCCGCTCACCGCGGCCGAGGTGGCCGAGGCGATCCCCGCTGCCATCCGGGCGCTGAGCGGCGAAATCGCGCTCGACCATCTGAGTGAGCTGACAGACTGGTAGGTATGGACTACCCGATGGCGACGCCCGCGCAGGCGCGGGTCGACCTGGCCGCGATCAGGCACAACGTGGCGCTGCTCAAGGAGCATGCCGGAGGCGCCGAGCTGATGGCCGCCGTCAAGGCCGACGCCTACGGGCACGGGCTGGTGCCGGCGTCCGAGGCCGTGCTGAGCGGCGGCGCGGGCATGCTCGGCACCGCCTTCATCAGGGAGGCCCTGGAGCTGCGCGCGAGCGGGATCACCGCGCCGGTGCTGTCATGGCTCATCACCCCGCAGGAGCCGCTCGACGAGGCGCTCCAGGCGGACATCGAGCTGTCGGCCGCCGACGAGCGGCTGCTCGACGAGATCGCCGCCGCCGCGCGGCGCACCGGGCGCACCGCCCGCACGCACCTGGAGGCCGACACCGGCATGAGCAGGGGCGGCGCACCGCTCGCCACCTGGCCCGGCCTGCTGCGCCGGGCGCTGGAACTGCAGGCCGAAGGGGCCGTCGAGATCGCCGGCATCTGGTCCCATTTCGCCTGCGCCGACATCCCCGGGCACCCGTCGATCGACTCGCAGATCGACATGTTCGAGACGGCACTGAAGCTGGCAGAGCAGGCCGGGGCGGCCGGATCCCACGTGATCAGGCACCTGGCCAACTCCGCCGCGACCGTGAGCCTGCCCAGGACCCGCTACGACCTCGTCAGGTGCGGCATCGCCGCCTACGGGCTCAGCCCGATTCCCGAGCTGGGCGACTTCGGACTCAGGCCGGCGATGACCCTCGCGGCGCGGATCGCACTGGCCAAGCGGATCCCCGAGGGCGCGGGCGTGTCCTATGGGCACCTTCATGTCACAGATCGCGAAACCACGCTTGGTCTCGTTCCGCTCGGGTACGCGGACGGCATTCTCAGGCACGCGACGGGGCGGGCCGAGGTGCTGGCGGGCGGCCGCCGCAGGCCGGTGACGGGCCGGGTCTGCATGGACCAGTTCATGATCGACATGGGGGACGACCCACTGCGCGCAGGCGACGAGGTCATCCTGTTCGGACCGGGCACGCAGGGCGAGCCGACCGCTCAGGAGTGGGCCGATACCCTCGGCACGATCACGCATGAGATCGTGACCAGGATCGGATCGCGGGTGCCGCGGGTTTACGAAGGATGGGGGACATGACGACCACAACACGCCGCAAGGTAGGGATCGCCGGCGCGATCGTCGGTGCCGCCTCCGCCGGAGTGGCGGCGGCGGCGCTGGCCAAGCGCTACGCGGTGGGCAGGATCAGGCTGCGGCCCGACCTGGAGGCGAACGAGCCGTTCGGCGAGCTGGGCGGCAGCGAGCACACGCTGACCACCTCCGACGGCAAGGCCCTGCACATCGAGGTGGACGGCCCCGACGACGCGCCGCTCACGATCGTCTTCTGCCACGGCTACTGCCTCAACCTGGAGTCCTGGCACTACCAGCGCAGGGACCTGCGCGACAACTACCGCATGGTGCTGTGGGACCAGCGCTCCCACGGCCGCTCGCAGCGCGGCGCGGCCGACGACAGCACGATCGACCGGCTCGGCGAAGACCTGGCCGAGGTGATCGAGCAGTTCGTGCCGGGGCCGTGCGTGCTCGTCGGCCACTCCATGGGCGGCATGACCGTCATGGCGCTCGCCGACCGCCATCCCGAGCTGTTCGGCGACAAGATCCGCGGCGTCGCGCTCATCGCGACCTCGGCCGGCAAGCTGGCCGAGCTGACCCTCGGACTGCCGGCGCTGGCCTCGAAGGTCGTGCACAAGCTGGCCCCGGCGACGGTGTCGATGCTGGGCCGCAGGGGTGCGCTGGTCGACCGCACCCGCCACGTGGGCAGCGACATCGCCTTCCTGATCACCCGCCACATGGGCTTCGGCGACTCGCGCAACATCAGCCCGACCCTGGTCGACTTCGCCGAGTCGATGATCAGAGCGACGCCGACCGAGGTGGTCGCCGACTTCTACCCGGCGCTGATGAACCACGACAAGCTGTCGGCGCTGCACGTGCTCGACCCGGTGCCGACGGCCATCGTGGTGGGCGACAAGGACTGGCTGACACCGCCCGAGCACAGCAGGGCGATGGCCGAGGCGCTGCCCAAGGCGCAGCTCACCGAGGTGCCCGACACCTCCCACCTGATCCAGCTGGAGCGCCCGGGGATGGTCAACGACGCGTTGCGCGACCTGATCAAGCGGGTGGGCCTGTAGTGGCCGAGCACCTGCCCACCGCCGAGGAGATGCGCGCCTACGGCACCCGCCTGGCGGGCCTGCTCAGGCCGGGCGACCTGCTGGTCCTGTCCGGACCGCTCGGAGCCGGCAAGACCACGCTCGTGCAGGGCGTCGGCGAGGGGCTCAAGGTGCGCGGCCCGATCACCTCGCCCACCTTCGTGATCGCCAGGGTGCATCCGTCGCTGTGCGGCGGCCCCCCGCTCGTCCACGTCGACGCCTACCGGCTCGGCGGCGACCTGGAGGTGGACGATCTCGACCTCGACGCCTCGCTGGAGGATTCGGTGACCGTGGTCGAGTGGGGCGAGGGTCTGGTCGAGGGCCTGTCCGAAGAGCGGCTGGAAATCCACATCGACCGCGAGGCCGGCGACGAGGCGCGGACGGTGACGCTGCGAGGCGTCGGTCCCCGATGGTCCGGCGTGAATCTGGGCGACACGCCGTCTGAAACGGCAGAAGAGTAAAACTGCGGTCATCACCCTGTCACCCTGTCACCCTTGACGTAACTCGCCGATGCCATGAAACATGATCATTGGTAAGGGTTGGCCCAGAAATTCTGGGTATCAGGAGGGGCGGCATCCACAGATTTGATGGATGCTTGGTGAAAGACGGCGGAGTGGGGTGCGGCGGTGCTCAGGGTCAGGCGAGTCGCGTACGCGGGAGCCATCGTCATGATCGGTCTCGTCGGATGTACAGCAGAGGCACAGACACCACCGACAGCCTCCCAGACGCCGACAGGGACGGCCACCACCACGGCGACCACCACGGCCACCGCCACGGCGACGGCCACCACCACGGCGACCACCACGGCCACGGCGCGGCCGACCGTCACCCGGCAGGCCATCTCGGTCCAGCTCAACCCCGACAGCGTCACCGCCGGTGAGACCTCGACCGTGTGGATCCTGGCCAACTGCCCCGAGCCCTCCGGCGGCCCCGCCCTCACCGGCACCGCCACCTCCAGAGCCTTCATCGCCGGCGTCGCGCTCACCCCCGCCACGTCGGCGACGTCCACCCCGACCGCCACCGGCTCGCCCACCGGCCCCTGGGTGCGCGGCCAGGCCCAGGTCTCCGGCACCGTCAGGCGCGGCTCGTACGCCGTGGACGTCAAGTGCGACGGCACCAACCACATCGGCAAGGCGACCCTGAGGGTCACCAGGGCCGAGCCGCTGCCCAGCGACGTGCCCACCAGGGCGCCCAGGGCAGGCGGCGGCGGCACCTTCGGCAAGGACGTCGACGAGGGCTCCTCGATCCCGCTCGGCGGCGTGGGCCTGGCGCTCGGCCTGGCGATGGTCGTCGGGATCGGGGTGGCGGTCAAGCGCCGCAGCCGGTCCTAGCGATGGCGCGTCCCGGGCGGGTGGTGCTCGCCGGAGCCGTCACCGGGCTGCTGCTGGTCGCCTTCGGCAAGGGCATGCAGTCCACCCCCGAGCCGGCGGCCTCGGTCGTGCCCAAGAGCATCGACATCCCCTCGATCGAGGTCGAGGCGCCGCTGATGAAGCTCGGGCTCAAGGACGGCGAGGTCGAGCTGCCCCCCTACGAGAAGCCCAAGGTGGCCGGCTGGTACACCGGCAGCGCCGTGCCGGGCGAGAAGGGCGCCTCGGTGATCGTCGGGCATGTCGACACCAAGACCGCCCCCGCCGTGTTCTACAAGCTCAGGCACGTGCGCAAGGGCGAGATCGTCAAGGTCGAGCGCAGCGACGGCAAGGTCGTCCGGTACAAGGTCGACGCCGTCGAGCAGGTCCACAAGGACGATTTCCCGCTCAGGCGGGTGTACGTGGACGACGGCCTCAAGCTGGTGACGTGCGGCGGCAGGTTCGACCACGCCGCGGGCGAGTATCTCGACAACATCATCGTGTACGCCTCCCGCGCCTGAAAAGCGCTTGCGCCCCGCGGGATCATGGAGAGCATGAGCGTGGACACCAACCCGCCCGCGTCCGGCGCCCGAGTCCCCTGGTCCGAGGTGCACCCTGGCGCGCGCGCCGCGATCGAGGACCTCCTCGGCGCGCCCGTGACCGAGGCGGTCACACAGCTGGGCGGCTTCTCCCCGGCGGCGGCCGTGCGACTGCGCGCCGCCAACGGGAGCCGGGCCTTCGTCAAGGCCGTCGGCCCGGAGCCGAACCCCGACTCCGTCCGCATCTACCGCGCCGAGGCCAGGATCGCCGCGGCCCTTCCCGGCTCGGTCCCGGCTCCCCGGCTGCTCAGCACGTTCGAGGTCGACGGCTGGGTGGTCCTGGCGTTCGAGGACATCGAGGGCCGCCACCCGGCGATGCCGTGGCGCCGCGACGAGCTGGACCTGGTGATCGAGGCGGTCGGGCGGATGTCCACCCAGCTCACGCCGTCCCCGGTCGACGCGCCGCCGATCGCCGAGGTGTTCGGCCCCTCCTTCCGCGGCTGGCACGACCTGCGCGGCGAGGACACCGCCGGCCTGGACCCGTGGGCACTGCGCCACCTCGACGAGCTGGCCGGGCTGGAGTCGGGCTGGGCCGAGGCGGCGGCGGGCGACACGCTCGTCCACGGCGACGTGCGGGCCGACAACGTCCTGCTCGCCGGGGACCGCGTCCACGTCGTGGACTGGCCGTGGGCCTGCGTGGGCGCGGCGTGGTTCGACCTGGTGGCCATGCTGCCGTCCGTCGGCATGCAGGGCGGCCCGCCGCCGCACGAGCTCTTCACCGACCCCGATCCGCGGGTCACGAAGGTGGTCGCCGCCTTCACCGGCTATCTGGTCAGGCACGGCCGGCTGCCGGACCCGCCTGGGCTGCCGACGGTCCGGGCGTTCCAGCGGGCGCAGGGCGTGGTGGCGCTGGAGTGGCTGAAACAGCGGACCGGCTGGGCCTGACCTGCCCTGCGGGTAGGCTATTCAGTCGTGCTGGTCCTGGCTTTCGATACCGCGACTCCCGCCGTCACCGCCGCGCTCCACGACGGGGATCGAGTGCTCTCCGAATCCACCACGCTCGACGCCCGGCGCCACGGTGAGCTGCTGGTGCCCACCGTCGAGCGCGTGCTGGCGGAGGCGGGCGCGTCGCTGCGCGACGTCACAGCCGTGGTCGCCGGCAGCGGCCCCGGCCCCTACACCGGCCTGCGTGTCGGGCTGATGACCGCGCAGGGCCTGGCCACCACGCTCGGCGTGCCGGCCTACGGCATCTGCACCCTCGACGCCGTCGCCTACGGCAGCGGTCTGGAAGAGCCGTTCCTGGTCGCCACCGACGCGCGGCGCAAGGAGGTGTTCTGGGCCCGCTACGCCGACCGGCGCACCAGGCTCGACGGCCCCTCGGTCGATCGGCCCGCCGACGTGCCCGTCGAGGGCCTGCCGGTGGCCGGCGCGGGGCCGGAGCTCTACCCGGAGGCATTCGGGCGTTCACACGCGCCGGCCTACCCGTACGCGGGCTTCCTGGCCGCGCTCGCGGCCGAGCGCATCGCGGCGGGGACGCCGCTCGACCAGCCCCGGCCCATCTACCTGCGCCGCCCCGACGCCGTGGCGCCGGGTGCGCCCAAGAGGGTGACGGCGTGAAGCTGCGGCAGATGACCGGGGCCGACCTGCCCGCGGTCATGGCGATCGAGCGGGCGACGTTCCCGCACGACGCGTGGAGCGAGGGCATGATGCGGGGCGAGCTCGCCGACCAGCCACGCACCAGGCACTACGTGGTGGCGGTCGTCGAGGACGAGATCATCGCCTACGCCGGGCTCGCCGTCGCGGCCGACCAGGCCGACGTGCAGACCATCGCCGTGCTGGAGTCCCACCGCGGCACCGGCATCGGCGGCGCCATGCTGACCGAGCTGCTGCGGGAGGCGCACACGAGGGGCGCACGGGAGATCTTCCTGGAGGTGCGGGAGGACAACCCGGTGGCCAGAGGCGTCTACGCGCACTTCGGGTTCGAGGAGATCGGCACCCGCCGCCGCTACTACGACGACGGCACCGACGCGATCATGATGAGAAGGAAGCTGGATGGCTGACGCACCACTGGTCCTGGGCATCGAGACGTCCTGCGACGAGACCGGCATCGGCATCGTCCGCGGGCACACCCTGCTGGCCAACACGATCGCCTCCAGCATGGACGAGCACGCCCGCTTCGGCGGCGTGGTGCCCGAGGTGGCCTCGCGAGCCCACCTGGAGGCGATGACGCCCACCGTCGAGGCGGCGCTGACCGCGGCCGGGCTGAAGTTCTCCGACATCGACGCGATCGCGGTGACCGCCGGGCCGGGGCTGGCCGGAGCGCTGCTGGTCGGCGTGGCCGCGGCCAAGTCCTACGCGCTCGGCCTCGGCGTCCCCCTCTACGGCGTCAACCACCTGGCCGCGCACGTCGCCGTCGACCAGCTGGAGCACGGGCCGCTGCCCAAGCCGTGCATCGCCATGCTGGTGTCCGGCGGTCACTCCTCGCTGCTGCTGGTGCCCGATGTGGCCGAGGACGTGATCTCGCTCGGCTCGACCGTGGACGACGCGGCGGGGGAGGCGTTCGACAAGGTGGCACGGGTGCTCGGGCTGCCGTTCCCCGGCGGTCCGCACATCGACAGGGCTGCCACCTCGGGCTCCGGCACCGCCATCGCGTTCCCCCGGGGCAAGATGGACGACGGCACGCTCGACTTCTCCTTCTCCGGGCTCAAGACCGCCGTCGCCCGCTGGGTGGAGGCCCGCGAGTCGGCGGGGGAGCGCATTCACGTGCCCGACGTGGCGGCCTCGTTCCAGGAGGCCGTGGTGGACGTGCTGACCCGCAAGGCGCTGCAGGCGTGCCGCAAGTACGAGGTGGGCGACCTGCTGATCGGCGGCGGCGTGGCGGCCAACTCGCGGCTGCGCGCCCTGGCCCAGGAACGGTGCGACGCGGCCGGCGTACGGCTGCGCGTCCCCCGTCCCGGGCTGTGCACCGACAACGGCGCCATGGTCGCCGCGCTGGGTTCCGACCTGGTGGCGGCCGGAGTCACCCCGTCCACGCTGGAGATCCCGGCAGATTCCTCCCTGCCGGTCACGACCGTCCACGTGTAGGCGTCGTCACTCCTTGCCGCGGGTGGGGCGCAGGAGGGCCTCGGCCAGGGCCAGCATGGTCTCCTCAAGGGCGCCGAGGCGCTTGTTGAGGTCGGCCGTGGCGGGCTCGACGATGCCCGAGACCGTCTCGGCCAGTTCCTCGCGGTCGGGACGGGAGCTGACGATCTCGGTGAGCGCGGCCGCCGCCGAGGACAGGCGCTCCACCTGGTCGGCCTGGTGAGACTCGAGCAGCTCGCCGAGGCGCTCGTCGATGGCCAGCGTCTCGGGGAGCCGGCTCAGGTGGCGGCCGACGGACTCCAGAGTCTCCCCGGCCTGCTCGGAGCGCGTGGTGAGGCCCGTCAGATGGGCGTCGAGGCCGTCGACGCGGGTGATCAGGTGCTCCTCGGCCGCCACCAGCCGCTCGTCGAGCGACTTCAGGTTGGTGTCGAGGTCGTTGAAGCGGTCGTCGTCGCGGGCGGCGGCCTCCGTCAGGCGGCGGTCGGCGGCGACCAGGTGCTCGTCGAGCGTGTCGAAGCGCCCGTCGTGGCCGCTCAGCTCGCCGTGCACGGTGGTGAGGCGGCCGTCCACGGTCGTGAGGCGGGTGTCGAACCCGTTCAGCCGCGAGTCCACGACTCCCACCCTGCCGTCGAGGTCCTCCAGGCGGGCGCCGATGCCGGTCAGCGACTCCCCGGCGGTCTCGAAGCGGCTGTCGACGCTGGCCAGGCGCGAGTCGATGGCGACGAGCCGGCCGTCGATCCGGTCCGCCCGGCTGTCGACGCCGTCGAAGCGGCCGGTGAGGTCGTGCACACGGCCTGCGAGGCGCTGCTCGGAGTCGTCGAGCCTGGAGGTGAGGGACTTCTCGGTGTCGTCCAGCCGGCCGCCGAGACGCTGCTCGACGGCGTCGACCTTGACGTTCACCTGGTCTATCGAGGTGGTGAGCTGCTGGGCGGTGGCGGCCAGCCGCTCGTCGAAGCCGTCCGACAGATCCAGCACGACCCCCTCGACGCGGTCGGTGCGGGCGTTGAGCTCGGCCAGCGACTTGTCGATCCGGTTGAAACGGCCGGCGGCGACCTCCATGCCGGCGCTGACCTGGGCCAGCTTGGTGGTGAAGTCCCCCATCCGCTTGGTCATGCCGTCGGTGACGTCGAGCACTGACTGCAGCCGGCTGAGCGTCTCCTCGACGCCCTCGCACACGGTGCCGAGGTCGGCACGCAGCTTCGGCAGCTCCAGGACCGGGTGCACGCGCTGGTTGACCGACTCCACCCGGGAGTCCACGTCGCCGATCTGCTCGCCGACGGCGTCGACGTGGTCGCGGACCGCCTCCACGTGCTGGGCCAGCCCCTCGGCCCACATCGGCGGTTTGGCCGCGATGTCGTCGAGGCGCCCGCTCACCGTCTCAAGGGTGCCGCTGAGGCCGCCGAGCTCGCGCTCGCGCACCTCGCGAAGGAGCCACTCCATGCCCTCAAGCCGCTGGCGGATCTCGTCGAGGACGGCTCCCTGCGTGCGCTGCTCGTACACGTGATCCTGGGCGGCGCGCGCCAGCAGCTCCCGCATCCTGTCGGAGATGGCGGTCTGGCCGCCTGCCTGCAAAAGGGTGGTGTGGTTCGAATGATCCACCGAAAGGCTCCTTCGCTCGTCGACGGTCTGCCGCGTAGCGGTGGGATAGGTCCGGTTTGCAAATGGAAGAAGGAGAACACGGCTCACCGCAATAGGGGGAGAACTCCCGCCCGCCACCTTAGCCTTTCGATCAAGGTCCGTCAGGGGCGAAGGAAAACGTCGTGCTTATAGATGGATCGCCCGACTTTGTCATTCATGCAGGTGGGGTGGGTGGCAGATGAGGATCGACGGCTTGTCCATAATCCTGGTCAGGATTATTACGGCGGATTTGTCGCCGGAAAGTCGGAGGTCGCTGCGGAGGCGTTCGATGTCCACTGCCGAGCCGCGCTTTTTAATGGTGACATTTCCGATTCGCCGCTCGCGGAGTGCGGCGCGGAGCCGCTTGAGCGAGAACGGCAGCACCTCGTCCACCTCGTAGCGCGCGGCCCAGGGGGTGTCGACCGGCTCGTCGCCGGAGATGTAGGCGATCATCGGATCGGGCAGCCGGCCGTGCACCATCTCGGCCACCTCGCCGACGAGATGCGCCCTGACGGCGGCCCCGTCGGGCTCGTACACGTAGCGCCCGACCGGGCCCGTGGACGCCCGCACGCCGGTGGCGGCGAGAGTGTGCGGGCCGGGCAGCAGCGTGGCCCGCCTGCCGATCCGCCCGTCGCCATCCGTCCCGCCGCCCGCCGGCCCGCTCGCGTCCGCTTCGCCGACGTCCTGCCGTGGTGTCCGGCCGGTCCAGAGGGTGGCCTCCTTCACCTCGCCCTTGTACGAGACCCACTCGGCCTCGGCGCCCTCGGGGATGAACTCGTACGGGATCCCGGGGGCGACCTTGAGGCAGGCCCGCCGCGCCCTGGACACCAGGTCCAGCACCACCGGCCACGGCGGGGAGTAGGCCATGGGGTCGAACGTCCTGCCCCTGGACGTGCGCCGCGCCGGGTCGGCGAACAGCACGTCGTAGTCCTGTGGCCGCACCGTGGCGGCGTCCGCCCGCCTGACCGTGACCAGGTCGGCGAGGCCGAGCGCCTCGGCGTTGGCCCTGGCGACGGCGACGGTCAGCGGATCGGTGTCCACGGCGTCCACGGTGCAGCCGGCGCGGGCCAGCGCCACGAGGTCACCGCCGATGCCGCAGCACGCATCGGCCACCCGGAGGCCTGGCCGCGCTGCCAGGCGGCGGGCGCGGTGCTCGGCGACCTCGGCGCGGGTCGCCTGCTCCAGCCCGTGTGGGGTGAAGTACATCCGGCCGGCGTCCGCGCCGAACTTGGCCCGGGCCCGTTCCCTGAGTCCCGCCTGGGTGAGCGCGGCCGAGGTGAGGCCGGCGTCGTAGGTCCTGCGCATCCTCGTGGCGGCGGCCACCGGGTCGGCGCCCGCGAGCTCCTCGGCCTCGCCGAGCGCCCGCAGGCCGCGCGGCGTCAACAGCTCCAGGAAGGCGTCCAGGTCCACGGTGTACGACGTTAGCGCCCCTGGCCGATCGCCCGGCCAGGTGGTAGGCCGCCATCCGGCTGGGGCGCGGCACGGCGGGTCGTGGTGCTCCCGCCGCGCCGTAAAGAAAGCTCTTCCCACTTACGGCGGCGTGCTGGCGCGGCCGCCGGAGAGACCCCGCGCCGATGGCCCTAGGCTGGGACTCCAGGTGCATCTGCATCCTGGGGCTACCTCGGGGGACGTCTCATCACTGCCTGATCGCTCACAGCAGACGCGTTCGTGTTGACTGTCAAGCCCCTCTTGCATATGTTTCCTGTTGGCACTCTCCCCTTGAGAGTGCCAACGTGCGACGAGGCAGGTCTGGCACCCGCGACGGCAGGCCCCGCTGGTCGCCTCTTCTAGATCATTCAAATCTGAAGGGGAGGTCCGATCGTGACGACCGCCACCAAGGTTCCCGTTAAGCCGCTCGGCGACCGCATTGTGGTTCAGCCGCTTGAGGCAGAGCAGACCACCGCTTCCGGCCTGGTCATTCCAGACACCGCCAAGGAGAAGCCGCAAGAGGGCAAGGTCCTCGCGGTAGGCCCTGGCAACTGGGACGAGGACGGCGACAAGCGGATTCCGCTCGACGTCAGTGAGGGCGACATCGTCCTCTACAGCAAGTACGGCGGCACCGAGGTCAAGTACGGCGGCGAGGAGTACCTCGTGCTCTCCGCCCGCGACGTTCTCGCGATCATCGAGAAGTAAGCCGGTTGTGTCGTGGCCCCGGGCGCTTAGCGCGACCGGGGCCTTCGACGCCAGGAGAGGACTCTCAGCAAAATGGCGAAGATCCTGGAATTCGACGAGAACGCTCGCCGCGCACTCGAGCGTGGCGTGAACGCCCTCGCGGACGCCGTAAAGGTTACCCTCGGCCCCCGTGGCCGCAACGTCGTCATCGACAAGAAGTTCGGTGCTCCGACGATCACGAACGACGGCGTGACCATCGCTCGTGAGATCGAGCTGGAGGAGCGTTACGAGAACCTCGGCGCCCAGCTCGCCAAGGAAGTTGCCACCAAGACCAACGACATCGCGGGCGACGGCACCACCACCGCGACCGTCCTGGCCCAGGCGATGGTCCGCGAGGGCCTGCGCAACGTGGCCGCCGGCGCCTCGCCGCTGTCGCTCAAGCGTGGCATCGACAAGGCGGCCAAGGCGGTCAGCGACAAGCTCCTGGCCAGCGCCCGCCCCGTCGAGGACAAGAAGGAGATCGCCAACGTCGCGACGATCTCCGCGCAGGACGCGCAGATCGGCGACCTGATCGCCGAGGCGTTCGACAAGGTCGGCAAGGACGGTGTGCTCACCGTCGAAGAGTCCAACGCCATGGGCATGGAGCTCGAGTTCACCGAGGGTCTCCAGTTCGACAAGGGCTACCTGTCGGCCTACATGGTGACCGACCCCGAGCGCATGGAGGCCGTCCTGGAGGACGCCTACATCCTGCTCACCCAGGGCAAGATCGCCTCCATCGCGGACTTCCTGCCGCTGCTGGAGCAGATCGCGCAGACCAAGAAGCCGCTGCTGGTGGTCGCCGAGGACGTCGAGGGCGAAGCCCTGGCCGTCCTGGTCACCAACAAGATCCGCGGCACCTTCACCTCCGTCGCCGTCAAGGCTCCGGGCTTCGGCGACCGCCGCAAGGCCATGCTGCAGGACATCGCCATCCTCACCGGTGGCCAGGTCGTCAGCGAAGAGGTCGGCCTCAAGCTGGAGAACGTCGGCCTGGAGGTGCTCGGCACCGCTCGTCGCATCGTCGTCACCAAGGACGCCACGACCATCGTCGACGGCGCCGGTGACGCCAAGGCCATCGAGGACCGGGTCAAGGAGATCAAGCTCGCGATCGAGCAGTCCGACTCCGACTGGGACCGCGAGAAGCTCCAGGAGCGCCTGGCCAAGCTCGCCGGCGGCGTGTGCGTGCTGCGCGTCGGCGCGGCCACCGAGGTGGAGCTCAAGGAGAAGAAGCACCGCCTCGAGGACGCGATCTCCGCGACGCGCGCCGCGATCGAGGAGGGCATCGTCTCCGGCGGCGGCTCCGCGCTGATCCACGTCTCCAAGGAGCTCGACGACCTCGGCCTCACGGGCGACGAGGCCACCGGCGTCGGCATCGTCCGCCGCTCGCTGGCCGAGCCGGCCCGCTGGATCGCCGAGAACGCCGGCCTCGAGGGCTACGTGGTCACGCACAAGATCGCCGAGCTGTCGGCCGGCAACGGGCTCAACGCCGCCACCGGCGAGTACGGCGACCTGCTCGCCCAGGGCGTCATCGACCCGGTCAAGGTCACCCGCTCCGCCGTGCAGAACGCCGCCTCCATCGCGGGCATGCTGCTCACCACCGAGGTTCTCGTGGTGGACAAGCCCGAGGAAGAGGCTGCCGCCGCCGGCCAGGGTCACGGCCACGGCCACGGCCACTAGGTCGATCGCCTTTCGGCACGCTTTTTCGCACGGCCCGCACCCGTGGTCTTCCGGCCACTGGTGCGGGCCGTGCGTGTTTTCCATGATGTCCGCCTCACCGGCGCCCCTCCGCATGAGCGGTGAGATCTCCCGTTGGGGGATGCCTGGTGTGGGTGGCGGAGTCCCGCCTGGTGTGGGTAGTGGAGTCCTCCGCGTGGGGATGCCTCGCGTGAGTGACGGGCTCTCCCGCCGTCGGGGGACTGTCTTTCTTTACGGCACGGCCAAGTTGGACCGCCCGCCGACCGTGGCTCGGGGCCTCCAGGGTGACGCCCTCTGACCCGCACGTGGCGGGCCGCCGTAACGGCGCCTGCTTTACCGTCGCCGGGGCGAGGTGTGGGCCGTGTCCACGCCGATGGGCTCGTCCCCCTGGCGGGGGGAGTCCTGTGCCTGGGGCGGGGTGTGGCTCGTGTGGAGGGCCCGTCGCCGGGGCGCTGCCGAGAGGTTCTCTCCTCCTCCCCCGAGAAGCGCCGTCGAAGAGGTTCTCATCTCCACCCGAGGGGCGCTGAGTGGGCGTACAAGGTCCGCCGGTGTTCCGAGGGGCCGCGGGGCGGTGGGTCTGTTCGTTGGCCGGCTGGGGCGGCGGCGGTATGTCACGTGGCGCTGGGTTGTTGTGTTGTGGGGGAACTTGGGGAGAGAATGCATGTTTATTTGAGTAAACCTGGAGTGGGTGTTAAGCGTCCACGTCTGACGAATGTCGTGCATTTCGGGTTATCAGGTGAAATATGTCGCCAGGCATTAAGGCTTAGTGTTGTCGGGCGATTACTGACCGTTATCGTCTCTTCAATGTGACCAATCCGTAGCCGTTCGCCATGACGACAGGCCCGATCAGTGCGGGCATCATGCCTAACGTGAGCGAGGGAAGCGTCGCCGACGCCAAAATTGGGGTAAGGCTCGCGTCGAGACTTCCGGCACGGACGGATGACTCCGACCTAAGGGAACTAACGAGCCTCGCTGTGCAAGGAGATCGCAGTGCGATCGAATCCTTGCTCGGCGAGTTGCGTCCGATGGTGGTGCGGTATTGCCGCGCCAGGCTGGGCAGGGTTACCGGGCAATATCACATTGCCGATGACGTCGCCCAGGAGGTGTGCATCGCGGTCCTGTCCGCGCTGCCGCGATACAGGGACATGGGGAGGCCGTTCGCCTCCTTCGTGTTCGGGATCGCCTCGCACAAGGTGGCCGATGCGCTGCGGAGCTCCGTACGCTCGGCCGTACCCACTCAGGATCTGCCGGACGGGCCCGACGACGGGCCCGGGCCGGAGGAGACGGTGGTCCGCTACATCGAGGTGGAGCACGCACGCCGGCTGCTCGCCCGCCTGCCGCCGAATCAGCGGGAGTTGCTGCTGTTGCGGGTGGTGTCGGGACTGTCGGCCGAGGAGACCGGTAATGTACTCGGCATGTCACCAGGAGCCGTCAGGGTCGCCCAGCATCGGGCGCTCGCCAGGCTGAGGCAGATGGCCGAGCTGGAGTCGGCTTGACGCCAGAGGAAGAGAGCGACGCGCTGCTCGACGCGCTCGCCGCGGGAGAGCTGCCCGACTGCGGAGATTCCGCGGCTCGGGTGCTCGCTGTCCTCCTCGGTGACGTGCTCGATCAGCGGCGCTCCTCGGTGTCGATGACGCCGTCGACGTAGCCTCTGGCGTACTCCCAGCTGACGTAGTCGGCCGGATCCGGTTCGAAGGCCGGCTCGTGCACCTGGGGCTGGCCCAGCTCGATCATCTGGCGCAGATTGCCGCGCAGCAGGTCCCAGTCGAAGAAGTGCTGCTCGCCGCATTCCGGGCAGTCGAGCACGAGGCCCAGCACCCCCTGTGGCTCCAGCAGGGAGCGAAAGACCTCGACGTCGGCCAGGTCGGTGATCGCCTCATCGCGCTCGGCGGCGGTCAGCGGCTCGGCGTCGTCGAGCTCGCCCATCGCTGAGGAAGGGTCGTTAGGATCGTCCGCGAACGGGTCGCGGGGGACGTCTTCCAGCACCTTCCCACCATATGACCGATGCGGCGCGAGCGGTGGCCATTAGCCCAGCCATCCGCGTCGCGCGGCCTCCACACCTGCGTGAAAGCGTGATTGGGCGCCCAGCTCGGTCATGGCGTCGGCGAATCTCGCCCGCACCGTACGGACCGACACGCCGAGGTGGCGGGCTATGGAGTCGTCGCACATGCCCTGCGCGGCCAGCCGCAGCACCTGCACCATGCCGCCGCCCTCGCGCCCCCGGGGCAGCCACGGCAGGGGCATGGCGCGCCCCCACAGCTCGTCGAACAGGGAGTGGAGCATGCCGACCACGATGGGGGTGCGCATCAGGTAGAAGTTGTAGGCGTGGTCGGGCAGGTTGCCGCCCCACAGCGCCGGCAGGCCGGCCGCGTCGGGCCCCGCCGCCACGAACCAGCTCGGCACCCGGTCCAGCGTGCGCACCCGGCCGCCGGCCTCGACCAGGCGGGTGAGCTGGTCGCGCACGCCGGGCAGCGTCAGGGTGCCGACCGGGATGACCACCCGCACGCGCAGCAGCTTGCGTTGCTGCGCGTCGATCCACGGATCGGCGAACTTGCGGGCGAAGTCGATCATCGTGCGCTGGTCCGGGATGGCGCTCAGCAGCGTCATCGGCGGCGCCTGCACCGCCATGCCCACGACGCTCTCGTACAGCACGTCGGCCCCGCTCACCAGCTCCACCGGGAAGGGGCCGCTCTGGTAGTCGCGGCCGGCGTCGTAGTCGCGGACCAGACCGCGGATCGAGCCGAGCGCCGAGTCGATCCTGCGGCTCTCCTCGGCCAGCCGGTCCAGGCGCTCGGCGATCAGCCGGCCGAGCGCGGCCGCCGGATGCCTGGCGAGATACTCGCCGGACTGCTCGTCCACCACGCCGAGCCTGACTAGGTCGTCGAGCTGGCGGCCGACCTTGTCCTCCGGACCGTCCATGGCCTCGGCGAGCTCGGTGCGGGTGGCCCGATGCAGCCGCAGCACCGCGGTGTAAAGGGCGGTCTGGGTGGGGGCCAGGCCCAGCGTCTCCAGCGGATCGGGCATGGTCTGCTGCTCGTTGCGCATGTTGACGGGCTCCGTAGGGGGGACACGGCGTGCCGCGAGGATAACCCGGCATTACGCACTTGTCCGCTCCTTGCACGGGACTCGTCAGGGCGGAGTGCAACTTCGTGCAATTGCACGTTTTCACGTTGCGCTGTTCCGTTGCGTAACCCAGGCTTAACTCAGCGTCGGCACCCCCGAGGGGCCGGGCAGCGCTCGCCATCAGGACGCGGAGGGGGGTTCGGGTGGCGCGACACGCGCGCCCAGCCCGGGTGCCGGTGGCCGGGGGGCGGGACGGCGACACCGACCGTCCCGCCTCTCGGCGCTTTCGCGACACCGGCCGGGATGCCGGGAGTACGACGGTCCGTGGGGGTCATCGTCCTCCCGGCATCCTGCTGTTTTGCACGTAGGCCCTAGACTTGGTTCATTCAGCGCATCGGCAGGAGGGGCCGCAGCATGTCCAAGTTCACCGAGACAGGTTTGACCTTCGACGACGTGCTGCTGGTGCCGGGCTATTCGGACCTCCAGCCAGGCGACGCCGACACCAGGACCCGCCTGTCACGCGGGATCACGCTGTCCATCCCGCTGGTCTCCGCGGCCATGGACACCGTGACCGAGGCCCGCATGGCGGTCTCCATGGCCAGGCAGGGCGGCATCGGCATCCTGCACCGCAACCTGTCGGTGGAGGAGCAGGCCCAGCAGGTCGACCTGGTCAAGCGGTCCGAGGCGGGCATGGTGACCAATCCGGTGACCTGCAGCCCCGACGACACGCTGGCCGACGTCGAGCGGCTGTGCGCCACCTACCGGATCTCCGGGGTGCCCGTCACCGACCCCTCCGGCATCCTCGTCGGCATCGTGACCAACCGCGACATGCGCTTCGAGACCGACCAGGCGCGGCCCGTGCGCGAGGTCATGACGAAGATGCCGCTCGTCACCGCCCCGGTGGGGGTCTCGCGTGACGACGCCTACTCCCTCCTCAGGCAGAACAAGATCGAGAAGCTGCCCCTGGTCGACCCCGACGGGAGGCTGCGCGGCCTGATCACGGTCAAAGACTTCACCAAGAGCGAGCAATATCCGCTGGCCACCAAGGACGCCGACGGCCGTCTGGTGGTCGGCGCGGCGGTCGGCGTAGGAGGCGATGCCGAGGTGCGCGCCAAGGCGCTCATCGAGGCCGGCGTGGACGTCGTCGTCGTCGACGTCGCACACGGCCACTCCAGAGGGCTCGCGGACATGATCGGCAAGGTCAAGGCCAACAGCAAGGTCGACGTCATCGGCGGCAACATCGCCACCAGGGCCGGCGCGCAGATGCTCGTCGAAGCGGGAGTCGACGCGGTCAAGGTCGGCGTCGGGCCCGGCTCCATCTGCACCACCCGCGTGGTGGCAGGGGTGGGCGCGCCGCAGGTCACGGCCATCTACGAAGCCTCGCTCGCGTGCGCGCCCGCCGGTGTGCCGGTGATCGGCGACGGCGGCCTGCAGTATTCCGGCGACATCGTCAAGGCCATCGCCGCGGGCGCGGACACGGTCATGCTCGGCTCGCTGCTGGCCGGCTGCGAGGAGTCGCCCGGCGAGCTGATCTTCATCAACGGCAAGCAGTTCAAGTCCTACCGGGGCATGGGCTCGCTCGGCGCGGTGCGCAACCGCGAGCGCGGCGGCACCTCCTTCAGCAAGGACCGCTACGCCCAGGCCGACGTCGGCGGCGAGGACAAGTACATCCCCGAGGGCATCGAGGGCCAGGTCCCCTACCGAGGCCCGGTCTCGGCCGTCGCCCACCAGCTCGTCGGCGGCCTGCGCCAGGGCATGTGGTACGCAGGTTGCCGCACCATCACCCAGATGCACACCGACTGCGAGCTCATGCCGATCACGGCAGCGGGCCTCAAGGAGAGCCACCCCCACGACATCCAGATGACCGTGGAAGCTCCGAACTATCACAGAAGGTAATCCATGACTCAGCAGGTGGAGATCGGCCGGGGCAAGTCTGGCCGCCGCGCCTACTCGCTCGACGAGATCGGGCTCGTGCCCTCACGGCGCACCCGCGACCCGGAAGAGGTCTCGATCGCCTGGCAGATCGACGCCTACCGGTTCGAGCTGCCCGTGATCGTCGCGCCCATGGACAGCGTCGTCTCGCCGGCCACCGCGATCGAGATCGGGCGGCTCGGCGGTCTGGCGCCGCTCGACCTCGAAGGACTCTGGACCCGCTACGAGGACCCGTCCCCGCTGCTGGAGGAGTGCGCCTCGCTCGACACCGAGGCCGCGACCAGGAGGCTCCAGGAGATCTACGCCGCGCCGATCAAGGAAGAGCTGATCGGGCGCCGCATCGAGGAGATCCGCGCCTCGGGCGTGACCACAGCGGTCCGGCTGTCGCCGCAGCGCACCGTCCAGTACCACAAGGCGGTCATCGACGCGGGCGTGGACATCTTCGTCATCCGCGGCACCACCGTCTCGGCCGAGCACGTCTCCGGGCGGGCCGAGCCGCTCAACCTCAAGCAGTTCATCTACGAGCTCGACGTGCCCGTGATCGTGGGCGGTTGCGCCACCCACACCGCCGCGCTCCACCTGATGCGCACCGGCGCGGCAGGCGTGCTGGTCGGCTTCGGCGGCGGGGCCTCCCACACCACCCGCAACGTGCTGGGCGTCGCCGTGCCCATGGCCACCGCGATCTCCGACGTCGCCGCCGCCCGCCGCGACTACATGGACGAGTCCGGCGGCCGCTACGTGCACGTGATCGCCGACGGCGGCATGGGCACCTCCGGCGACATCGCCAAGGCCATCGCCTGCGGCGCGGACGCCGTCATGGTCGGCTCGCCGCTGGCCAGGGCCGCCGAGGCGCCCGGCCACGGCTTCCACTGGGGCTCCGAGGCGCACCACCCCGACCTGCCGCGCGGGCGCCGGGTGGAGTTCGGCACGGTGGGCACGCTGGAGCAGATCCTGCACGGGCCGTCCAGCATCGCCGACGGCTCGATGAACCTCATGGGCGCGCTGAAGCGGACGATGGCGTCCACGGGTTACTCCGACATCAAGGAGTTCCAGCGCGTCGAGGTCGTCGTCGCGCCGATCCAGCGCTGACTTCTCCTTCTGCGAGGGCGCGCCACCGACGTGGCGCGCCCTCTTCTGTCTGTACGGCTCCGCGCCCCGTCTCCGGTTACGGCCGGAACAGCCGCCAGAAGGCGAGAGCCGCCTCGGTGGGCGGGGTGGGCCCGGCGGTGGTGACCCAGTGGGCGATCACGCCGATGAGGGCGCCCGACAGGTAGGCCGCGTGGACGCCGGCGGGGACGTCGTCGAAGCCGCCGGGGCGCGAGCCGTGGGCGAAGCGGGTTTCCAGCTCACCGGTCAGGCGTTCGCGCAGGCGGGCGGAGAAGCGCGGGCTGCCCTGGGTGCCGAGCATGCACTCGTACAGCTTGGCGTTGGCCTCGACGTGGGCGAACAGCCTGGCCAGCGGCTCCGGGACGCGGTCGCGGGCGGCGTCCAGCGGGCAGAGTGCGGCGGCGCGGGCCACCTCGGTGACCGCGTCCTCCATGGCGTCGGCGGCCAGGGCGTCGACGTCGGGGTAGTGAAGGTAGACCGTGGCCCGGTTGACCGCGGCGCGTTTGGCGACCTCGGAGACGGTGATCGTGCCGAGGTCCCGCTCCGTCGCCAGGTCGAGGACGGCGGCTCGGAGCCGGGCCCGGGTGCGCTGGGCGCGCGGATCATCGGGGTTCATGACCGCCACTATACGACATATGTTGCTTAAACGACAATTGTCGCATAGTGTGCCGATATGCGGATGGAAATCTGGGCCGACGTGGTCTGCGGGTGGGCGTATATCGGCAAGCGGCGGGTGGAGAAGGCTGTCGAGGGGCTGGACGTCGAGGTGGTCTGGAGGCCGTTCCGGATCGACCCGATGGCGCCCGAGCGGGCGGTGCCGTTCGAGGAGGCGGTGGCCGACCCGATGGTCGAGGACGCGCTGCGGCAGTGCACGCCGGATGAGCTGACCCCTGGCGAGAACCGCGTGCGGATGTCCCTGATCGCCGCCGAGGAGGGGTTCGGCTGGCGGTGGGGGGCCGCCTGGCGGGCCAGCAGCCATGACGCGCACCGGCTGATCGCCCTGGCCCTGGACGCCGGGGGCAGCGGGCTCCAGGACGCGGTGGCCGAGCGGGTCTTGAAGGCGCATTTCATCGACGGCCTGGACATCAGCGGCAGGGAGACCCTGCACCGGATCGCCGCCGAGGCGGGCTTCGCCGAGGGGGCGGAGCTGCTGGACGGTGGCGCGGGCGACGAGCTCGTGCGAGAGCTGCTGCTCAGGGGAAAGGCCATCGGGGTCGAGACCTCGCCCACGATCGTCGTGGGCGGCCGGGCGCTGGCCGGAGCCCAGTCGCCGGCGGTGATCCGGGCGTTCGTGCTGGAAGGCGGCGAGGAGCCCAGACGGTTGCCTGAGGAGGTGGAGCGCCTGCGGATGGCCGAGTCACTCCTGGACCTGCGGGATCCGCTGGGAGCGCTCGTCCTGCTGAAGCCGCTGCTCGACGAGCACGGCGAGGACCGCGGCGTGCTCACGGTCGCGGGCCGCGCCTACTTCGCCTCCGCGCAGCTCGGCCGGGCCAGGACGGTGCTGGAGCGGCTGGTCGCGGCCGTGCCCGACGACGCCTATGCCCGCCACCTGCTCGGCCGCACCCTGCAGCGGCAGGGACTGCGCGAGGAGGCCGAGCCGCACCTGCGGATGGCGAGCGCCATGTCACCCGAGTACGGCTGACGTACGGCGTGGGCCCGTGCGATCCGTGTGCATGGGCCCACGTAGAGTTGGCCTTCTGGATGGAAGGGGACATGCCGTGAGCCGAGTGTGCCTGGTGACGGGGGCCAACCGGGGGATCGGGCTCGAGATCGCCCGGCAGCTCTCCCGTTCCGGGGACACGGTCGTGCTGGCCGCCAGGGACCTGGGCAAGGCGGAGAAGGCGGCGGCGGGGCTGCCCGGGGCCGTGCCGATGCGGCTGGACGTCGGCGACCAGGCGTCGGTGGACGCGCTCGCCCGGGAGGTGGGCGACCGGCTGGGACGGCTCGACGTGCTGGTCAACAATGCCGCCATTCACTACGACACCTGGCAGCGGGCCGACGGCGCCGATCTGGACGTCGTCCGGGAGGCGCTGGATACCAACCTCCTGGGCGCCTGGCGGGTGACGCTGGCTATGCTGCCCCTCCTGCGGGCGAGTCGCCATGGCCGGGTGGCGAACGTCTCAAGCGAGATCGGGTCCCTGACGGGCATGGGCGGCGGGACCCCGGCCTACACGGTCTCCAAGACGGCGCTGAACGCGTTGACCAGGATGCTCGCCGCCGAGCTGCGCCGCGATCGCATCCTGGTCAACGCGGTCTGCCCGGGGTGGGTGGCCACCGACATGGGCGGGCCAGGTGGGCGGCCGGTCGCCGAAGGGGCCGGGAGCGTGCTGTGGGCGGTCGACCTGCCGGACGGCGGGCCCACGGGGGGCTTCTTCCGTGACGGCAGGCCGCTGCCCTGGTGATCACCCACGGCCGTAGGTCAGGACGACCGCTCCGTTGCTGAAGGTGCGGGTGCCGGTGAGCGCGAAGGACGTGGGGCTGAACTCACCGTCGAAGACGGGCACGCCGGTGCCCGCCACCACCGGGTAGCACTTGATGACCAGCTCGTCGATCTCGGACAGGAGCGAGCCGGCCAGCTTGCCGCCCCCGCAGAGCCAGATGTCCATGCCGTCCTCCTGCTTCAGGCGCCGGGCCAGGCCGAGCGGGTCGCCGGAGACCAGCTCCACCGCAGGATCGGTGATCTCCGGGATCGTGCTGGAGATCACGTACTGGCGCATGTGGGCGTACGGGCTGGTGACCCCCGCGTCGAGGGCGGCCTGGTCAATTGGTGCGACAGAACGTGGCCAGGCGAGCGGCGCTCGTGGACGCCGCCATCGAGGTGCTGGCCAGGGAAGCTCGTCGACCGGATCTCCGCCTTCCGCTCCGGCTACCTCGCCCTGTTGGAGCTGCGGCTGGAGGCGACCCGGCGGCCGGAGCTGCGAGCCGTGCTCACCAAGCGGATCCGCGCGGACATCGACGCCAACGTCGCCCATCACCAGGAGTCCGGCCTGCCCGGTGACTCCACGACCGTGCTGCTGCTCTATCTGGCGCTCAACTGGCTGATCGTGGAGCGGCTCACCCTGCCCGACATCTTCAGCGAGGAGGAGGTTCACGGCCTCGTCGAGAGCGCGGTGGACCGCATGCTCCCCTAGCATGCGGAGGTGGCCGATCTTCAGGGGACGCACACGGTTGACGTGCGGGGTGATGTCGTCACCAAGCATTACAGACCAGACAGGCCGGGTGCCGCCGAGCGGGAGTGGCGGGCGCTGACGCTGCTCGCCCGCTACGCTCCGGGGCTCGCGCCGCGGCCGATCTCCTTCAAGGGCAGCGTGATCATGTCGCGGATCGAGGGGCAGCCGCTGCGCGCGCTGCCCGAGCCGGCGGCGCACGCCCGCCAGATGGCCGCCGCCGTCGCCGCGCTGCATGCCGCGGTGCCGCGGGAGGTCCTGGCCGGGGTGCCGCTGCGCAACTGGCATCGCCAGGCGCTGGCCGAGCAGGTGCGCGAGTGGTGCGAGCGGTGGCCGGGCCGGGATCCGCTGACCGACCGTGCCATCAGGGAGGGCTGCCGCTGGCTGGAGCTGTGGCGGCCGGACGAGAGCGGGGTCCGGCCGGTGTTCGGCGCCGGCGACGGCAACCTGGCGAACTTCATGTGGGACGGCGAGCGGGTGCGGATGGTGGACTTCGAGGACTCCGGCCGCAGTGACCGGGCCTTCGAGCTGGCGGACCTGTCACAGCACGTGTCGATGTGGGTGGACGGCGAGATCGACGTCCTGCGCTACTTCGAGCTGTCGGAGGCCGAGCACGCCCGGCTCCGCGACTGCAGCAGGCTGCACGCCCTGACCTGGCTGTTCCTGCTGTCGGGCGAGGGGCCGCGCAACCCGCCGGGCACCTTCCGCAGGCAGGTCGAGCGGGTCCTCGCGGCCTTGGACGCGCAGTAGGGTGACGCGCATGAGGCTGGCCGGAGCGGCTGACAGGGCCGCCGTCGAGCAGCTCGTGCACGACGCCTACTCCCCGTGGGTGCCGATCGTCGGCATGCGGCCGATGCCGATGGAGGCCGACTACGGTCTACACCAACGTCAAGATGACCGGCAACATCGCCCTGTACGAGTCGCTCGGCTATGTCGGGACCGGGCGCGCCGGCATCGAGGGGCGCTCGGCCGTGCTCATGCGCAAGGAGCTCAGCCCGTGAGGACGCCGAGCAGGTGGATCACCTCGCGGGTCACCGCGTCCCTGCCCGCGTTGACGTACTTGCGGGGGTCCACCACCTTCTGGTCGTGCCCGAGATAGTCGCGGATCGCACCGGTGAACGCCTTGTTCAGGTGCGTGGCGATGTTCACCTTCTTCATGCCTTCGCGTACGGCCTCCCGGAGGATCTCGTCCGGCACGCCCGAGGAGCCGTGCAGGACCAGCGGGACCGTCAGGGTGGCCCGTAGCTCGGCGATCAGCGCCAGGTCGAGCACGGCGTCCTTGGTGGTCATCGCGTGCGAGGAGCCCACGGCGACCGCCAGCGCGTCGACGCCGGTCCTGGCCACGTAGTCGGCGGCCTCGTCCGGCTTGGTGCGTGCGCCGGGGGCGTGCACGCCGTCCTTGCCGCCGACCTCGCCCAGCTCCGCCTCGACCCACACGCCGCGCTCGTGGCACCATGCGGCCACGCTCGCGGTGGCGGTGACGTTCTCCTCGTCGGGCAGCGCGGACGCGTCGAACATCACCGAGCCCAGCCCCAGCTCCACGGCCTCCTCGACGAGCGCGCGGTCGGTGGCGTGGTCGAGGTGCACGGCGACGGGGACCGCGGCCCGCCTGGCGACCGCCAGCGAGGCCAGCGCGATCGGCTCCAGCTCGCCGTGGTAGCGCACGCAGTTCTCGCTGATCTGGAGCACCACCGGCAGGCTCAGGGCCTCCGCGCCCGCGACGATGGCGGTGGCGTGTTCGAGCTGGATCACATTGAACGCGCCCACCCCGGCGGGTGACTCGCGGACGATGTCGCCGATTCCGGCGAGAGGCATGACGGCTCCTTATGCGATCTCGATCAGGGGAAGGATGTCGGCATAGACGGCGCGGTCGAAGTCACCGGCGACCGGCGCGGCGACCGCCGCGGCGCCGAGCGCCGCCGCTCTCCGCAGCCGGTCCGGCCACGAGCAGTGCTCCACCAGGCCCAGCGCCAGGCCCGCCACCAGGGAGTCGCCGGCCCCGGTCGGGTTGCCTTCGACCTCGTACGGCATGCGGGCGCGCAGCGTGCCCTCGGGCGTGACCGCCAGCAGTCCCGCCGGGCCCATGGAGACGACCACGGCCTCGGCGCCCTGGCCGCGCAGCGCCTCGGCGCCCTCCTCCGGGGTGCCGTGCGGCACGGCCCGGGCCAGCTCTTCGGCGTTGGGCTTGACGATCGCGGGCCGGCCGCGGGGGGCGTGGCGCAGCGGCTCGCCGTCGGCGTCCACGATGGCCGGGACGCCCGCCGCCGCGGCCAGGGCGGCCAGGCTCGCGTAGGTGCCGTCGGGAACGCCGCGTGGCAGGCTGCCCGACAGGACGACCGCCTGGGCGTCCTCCAGCAAGGACTCGTACGTTTTCACGAAATTTCGGAGCTCGTCCCTGGTCACCTCGGGGCCCGGCTCGTTGAACAGCGTGGCGCCCCCGCCCGGCGTCTCGGAGACCACGAGCGTGGTGCGGGAGTCGGCGGCGATGGGCACCAGGGCGCCGGGCAGCCCGGCGGCTCGCAGATCGGCCTCGACGGCCCGGCCGGTCGGCCCGCCCGCGAGGCCGGTGACCAGCACCTCCTGGCCAAGCGCCGCCAGGACGCGGGCCACGTTGACGCCCTTGCCGCCCGCTCGCCGGTGCACGGCGCCGACCCGGTTGACGCCGTCCCAGACGACCCCCGGCACCTCGTAGGTGACGTCGAGGGCGGCGTTGAGCGTCACGGTGAGGATCATCGGGGCTCCGAGATCCACGCGCCGCGCTTCATCACTCCGGCCACTTCCAGCTCGTCGGAGAGCACCACCAGGTCGGCAGACTTGCCGACGGCGATCGAGCCGACGCTGCTGGCCAGCCCCAGGACACGGGCCGGAGTCAGGCAGGCCACCTGTGCCGCGTCGGGCAGCGACAGGCCCAGCTCCCGGACGGCCCGGCGGAAGGCGACGTCCATGGTGAGCGTGGAGCCCGCGATCGAGCCGCCCTCCACCAGCCTGGCGACCCCGTCGACGACGCCGACCCGCATCGGGCCGAGGAGATACTCGCCGTCGCTCAGGCCGGTGGCCGAGATCGAGTCGGTGATCAGCGCCGTCCTGCCGGGGCCCGCCACCTCGCAGGCCAGGCGCAGCATGGCCGGATGTACGTGCACGCCGTCGTTGATCAGCTCGACCGTGACGCGCTCGTCCTGCAGCAGTGCGGCGATCGGTCCGGGGGCGCGGTGGCCGAGCTGCGGCATCGCGTTGTAGAGGTGGGTGGCGACGGTGGCGCCCGCCTCGATGCCGGTGAGGGTCTGGTCGTAGTCGGCGTCGCTGTGGCCGAGGGCGGCGATCACGCCTTCGGCGGCGGCCATCCGGATGGTGTCGAGGGCGCCCGGCAGCTCGCCCGCGATCGTCAGCATGCGGACGTGCCCGCGCCCCGCCTTGAACAGCTCGCCGACCTCCTGCGGGGACGGCTCGCGCAGCAGCGCGGGATCGTGCGCACCGCAACGGGCCCTGGCGATGTAGGGCCCCTCGAAGTGGATGCCGGCCAGGAGGCCGTCGTCGCAGAGCTCGGCGAGCGACGAGGCGGCCCTGGACAGCCGGTCGAGCGAGTCGGTGACCAGGCTGGCCACCATGGTCGTGGTGCCGTGGCGCTCGTGCAGCGCGATCGCGTCACGGGCCTTGTCCTGCTCGCCGGCGGGGAAGGAGCCGCCCGCCCCGCCATGGTTGTGGATGTCGACGAAGCCGGGCACGACGTGCCGCCCGCCGATGCTGTGACCAGGGCGCGGGGCGGATCCGTGGCCGACGTGGGTGATGCGGCCGTCTTCGATGGTCAGCCACCCCTCGTGCACTCCCTCGGGGGTCACGATGCGGGCGTCGGCGAGAGTGAGGCTCATGAAGAAAGGATCACAGATCGCGTGAGGTGCATGGGCTCGTCGGGGTTGAGACCGCGGGCGAAGGCCCTGGCCACCGCCACTCGCTGGGCGCGGATCAGCTCGGCCATCGGGTCCAGGTCGGTGGCGAAGAACGTGCCGCCGGTCGCCTCGACCTGCTCGCGCAGGCCCTCGGGGGCGGTGCCGAGCATCCAGGTGACGCGGCCGGGCCCGGCGATGCTGATCGGGCCGTGCCGGTATTCCATCGCCGGGTAGGCCTCGGTCCACGAGCGCGACGCCTCGCGCATCTTCAGCGCGGCCTCCTGCGCCAGGCCCACCGACCAGCCGGAGCCGAGGAAGCTGAACTGCTCGGCGCCCACCAGCTCGTCGGGCAGCGGCGCCGAGACGGCCCGCTCGGCGTCGGCGATGGCCTGGCCGAGGTCCTCGCCGAGGCTGGCCCGGAGCATCGCGAGCTGGGTGGTGGCGAAGCGGGTCTGCACGACGGATCGCTCGTCGGCGTAGTCGAGCACGATGACCTCGTCGGCCGCCTGCATGATCGGCGTCTCGGGGTCGGCGGTGATGGCCGTGGTCTTGGAGGAGGTCCTGCGGAGCAGGTCCAGCACCTCGGTGGTGGTGCCGGAGCGGGTCAGCGCGAGCACGCGGTCGTAGCGGCGGCCGTCGGGGGCCTCGGAGGCGGCGAACGCGTCGGTCTCGCCCTGTCCGGCACGCTCCCGCAGCGTGGCGTAGGCCATCGCGATGAACCACGAGGTGCCGCAGCCGACGACGGCGACCCGCTCCCCGGCGGCGGGCAGCGCGCCGGCGGGGACGCTCTCGACGGCGCGACGCCAGCACGCGGGCTGGGAGGCGATCTCCGCCTCGGTGTGGGTGGTCACCGCTTACCTCCACAAGTTGATTGTTTCTGCACTTTTTATACCAGGATAGAGCAGCAATGGGCAGTGCTGGCCCCGACCTCGCCCGTATGCCACGCTTGCTCCCTGACGGATCAGGCGAAGGGAGGCGATCTTGTCCCGTTACGACCGCTGGAACGCGATCCTTGAGCTGCTCGCGCAGGAAGGCCGGCTCTCCGTCGAGGAGGCGGCCCGGGCGCTCGACGTCTCCACCGCGACCATCCGCCGCGACTTCGACCAGCTCGCCCAGCAGCAGATGCTCATGCGCACCCGCGGCGGCGCGGTCGCCCAGAGCGTCAGCTACGACCTGCCGCTGCGCTACAAGACGGCCAGGCACGCCGACGAGAAGCACCGCATCGCCTCGGCCGCCGCCGAGCTGGTCCGCCCCGGCGGCGTGGTCGGCCTGAACGGCGGCACCACGACCTCCGAGCTGGCCCGCGCGCTGGCCACCCACGCCACGCTGGAGTCGGGCTTCACGGTCGTCACCAACGCGCTCAACATCGCCGCGGAGCTGACGGTCCGGCAGCACGTCAAGATCGTGGTCACCGGAGGGGTGGCCAGGCAGCAGTCCTACGAGCTCATCGGCCCGCTCGCCTCGGGCGTGCTGGAGCAGGTGACGCTCGACGTGGCGTTCCTCGGTGTGGACGGGCTGGACGTGGAGCTCGGCGCCTCGGCGCACCACGAGGGCGAGGCGAGCGTGAACCATCTGCTCATCACCCGGGCCGCGCAGGTCGTGGTGGTGGCAGACTCGTCAAAAATAGGTAAGAGGGCATTTTCCCGTATCTGCCCCATCGAGCAGATCGACACCCTTGTCACAGATGTGCAGCTTTCGGATTCGGCTGCGGCCCAGCTCACGGAGGCCGGAGTGAAGGTGATCCGCGCCTGATCGGAGGCCGCACAGAGCCGTGGGCGTTACATCCGGCTCGGTGAACGGGTAAGTATGGGACGCAAGGGGACAGAGCCCGTATCTCAGGGGAGACTCATGGCGGCGGGAAGGGGCGTGGCCCGGCTGGGGCCCGTCGAGCGGAGTGCGGCACTGGACACCATGGCCGCGCGCGAGCTGGACGTGGTCGTGGTCGGCGGGGGAGTGGTCGGTGCGGGGATCGCGCTCGACGCGGCTACGCGCGGGCTGGACGTGGGCCTCGTGGAGGCGAGGGACTTCGCCTCGGGCACCTCGTCGCGCTCGTCCAAACTGATCCACGGCGGGCTGCGCTATCTCGAACAGCTCAACTTCGAACTTGTCAGGGAGGCCCTGCAGGAGCGGGCCCTGCTGCTGCAGCGGATCGCGCCGCACCTGGTGCGGCCGGTGCCGTTCCTGTTCCCGATGACCCACTTCGGCTGGGAGCGGCCGTACGTGGGGGCGGGAGTGGCCCTGTACGACACGCTGGGTTTCGCCTCCGGGGTGACCAGAGGCGTCCCGGGACACCGCCACCTGTCGAGGAGCCGCGCCCTGCGGCTGGCGCCCGCCTTGAAGCGCACCTCCTTCACCGGCGCCGTGCAGTACTGGGACGCGCAGGTCGACGACGCCCGCTACGTGATGACCATGCTGCGCACGGCCGCCACCTACGGCGCGCACGTGGCCCCCCGCGCCCAGGTGGTGGGCTTCCTGCGCGAGGGGGAGCGGGTCACCGGAGTGCGGGTGCGCGACCTGGAGTCCGGCGACGAGCTGGAGGTGCGGGCGCAGCAGGTGGTCAACGCGACCGGCGTGTGGACCGACGACATCCAGGAACTGGTGGGCGGGCGCGGGCAGATCCACGTCCGGGCGTCCAAGGGGATCCACCTGGTGGTGCCTCGCGACCGCATCCACTCCGTCACGGGAATCATCCTTCGTACCGAAAAATCCGTGCTTTTCGTGATCCCGTGGGGCAGGCACTGGATCATCGGCACCACCGACACCGAATGGACGCTGGACAAGGCGCATCCGGCAGCCTCCAGAGCGGACATCGACTACCTGCTCGACCATGTCAACGAGGTGCTGTCGGTACCGCTGACCAGGGACGACGTCGAAGGCGTCTACGCAGGACTGCGGCCGCTGCTGTCGGGGGAGTCGGACGAGACGTCGAAGCTGTCGCGCGAGCACGTGGTGGCGCACCCGGTGCCCGGGCTCGTGATGATCGCCGGTGGGAAGTACACGACGTATCGCGTCATGGCGAAGGACGCCGTGGACGCCGTGGCCCACGGGCTGGACCAGCGGGTACCGCGCTCCTGCACCGACCGGATCCCGCTGGCCGGCGCCGAGGGCTACCAGGCGCTGTGGAACGCCAGGCACCGGCTCGCCCACACCTCCGGCCTGCACGTGGCCAGGATCGAGCACCTCCTGCAGCGCTACGGCTCGCTGATCGACGAGGTGCTCGAACTGATCCAGCGCGACCCGTCGCTGGGCCGGCCGCTGCACGGCGCCGACGACTATCTGCGTGCCGAGGTCGTCTACGCCGCCACCCACGAGGGCGCCAGGCACCTCAACGACGTGCTGACGCGCCGTACCCACATCTCCATCGAGACCTTCCACCGCGGCCTGGCCGTGGCGCAGGAGGCCGCCGAGCTGCTCGCCGATCCCCTCGGCTGGGACGGCGAGCAGGTCAAACGCGAGGTCGAGTACTTCACCAAGCGGGTCGAGTCCGAGCGCCTGTCGCAGGAGCAGGACACCGACCACGCGGCCGACGCCATCAGGCTCGGCGCTCCCGAGATCGTGCCGGTGGCCGCCCCTGAGCGGTCATGACCCCAGCGGGATCCACGCCTGCTTGGCCAGCGTGGCGGCGTCGTTGACCTGCACGCCCTCGTAGGAGAACGTCCAGATGGAGTCACCGATGATCATCGAGCGCTGGATGCCGGGCTGGTAGGCGCCGTTCTGCTGCGCCGGGTGCGTGATCATGCCGAGCCGGCTCACCGCCGAGTCGGTGACCTTCAGCACCACCGCGCCGCTCTCCTGCTTGCCCTCGGCATAGGAGTTGAGCGGGATGACCGCGGTGCCGGTCTTGGGCCAGTAGAGGAAGGCGTGCGGGTCCCACTCGGCCTCGGAGCCCGACTCCTTCTGGAACAGCTGTGACAGCCTGCGCGGCGCGGCGGGATCGCTGACGTCGAACAGCGAGACCTGCGTGCCGAGCGTCCGGCCCTTGTCGCTGGCCTCCTGGCCGATGCCGATCAGCCGTCCCTCGCCGCCGGGATGCAGGTACGCGGAGTAGCCGGTGATCTTCAGCTCGCCGGTCACCTTGGGCGTGGCCGGGTCGCGCAGGTCCAGCGTGTAGAGGGGATCGACCTGGCGGAAGGTGACGACGTAGCCGACCGGGCCGATGAACCGGACCGAGTAGATGCGCTCGCCCTCGCCCAGGCCGCCCACCTTGCCGACCTCGGCCAGCGTGTCCGCGGCGAGCACGTGCACGCCGCTGGAGCTGGTCCTGCCGTCGGCGGAGGTGAGCGTGGTGGCGACCCGCAGGTTGCCGTCGTGCTCCGACAGCGAGTACTGGTTCAGCAGTCGCCCCGGCACCTTGCCCGAGGCCACGTAGGCGGGCGCGCCCGGCTTGCTCACGTCGAAGCGGTGCACCTCCGTCTCCTCGGGAGGCGGCGCCGGCTCTGCGGTGATCGTGGGCGTGGGGGTGGGCTCCGTCGGCACCGGCTCGGTGGCGGGGGGCACGGCCGTGTCCTTGACGCTGGGGACGGGCTCTTCGGCGACGGCGGGCTGGATCGGGAACCACCAGCGCGGGTTGCTCGCCACGTAGAGGCTCTGACCGGTGCCGTAGACGATGTCGCCGTCGGCGACCAGGCTGATCGGGCCGGTGCCCGCCGCCGTGAGGCCCTGCGACAGGTCGAGGGTGTGCAGGGTCAGCAGCGAGGTGCCGGTGTAGCCGGCCGGGTGGCTGACCCGCTCGCACGGGACCGACTCCTTCCTGACGGAGCCCGAGGCGTCGGTGATCTCGATGTCCGGCAGCCACGCCTCCAGCGGCGCGCGCCGTACGACCTGCTGGTTGACCCGCGTGCGCTCGGCCTCGGAGGTCTGGTCCCTGGGCTGCGGGAAGGTGATGTCCGGCTGGCTGCGGGTGACGAACCTGACGGTGGAGCCGACCATCCGGGCGTCGACGTGGCCGCCCTCGGGCTTGATCGTGCCGAGCACCTTGGGCTCGCCGGCGAGGTCCACGATGACGTATCTGGTCTCGCCCATGGGGGCGAAGCTCCGGACGGTGGGTCCGTCCATGCTGCCGCCGCCCTGGAACATGACCAGCGCGCGGTCGCCGGAGACGAGCAGGTCGGCGGGCGCGTAGCCGCGCGCCTTGTCCTCCGGGAGGTGGAGCGAGGCGGTGACCTTCCTGCTGGCGGCGTCGATGATCCGCAGGATGCCGCCGCTGACGGTGTAGACGCGGTCGCCGTCCGTCTTGACCAGGTCCGGCTCGTCCACTCCGGCTTCGTGCGTGTTGGTCGTGGAGTGGTCGGGGGTCTGGGCCACCTTCCCCTGCCTGGCCGCCGCCGTGTCCTCCATGTACATCACCTTGGGGCCGCCGAAGCCCCATGGGCCGACATTCTCGGCCGCCTTCTCGCGCAGGCCGGCGAGCATGTCGTCGCAGCCGCTGTAGGCGACCAGGCGGACGGCTCCGAGGCTCTGCCGCGGCGGCGTGGCGCTCTCCCCGCCGGGAGAAGCCGGAGAGGAGCAGGCGGTCAGGACCGTCGCGAGGGCGGCGGCGGCCAGGGCCGGGCGCTTCAGCGTCTTCATGCCCTCATTGACGGATTCGGGCGGCCGCCGGTTCAGGAGCCGTCGCCGGGATTGCGGGTGTAGATCGGGCTGAAGTCGAGATCCTCGTCGATGTCGAGCAGCTTGCGGACGAGCTTGCCCTCGAAGTCGACCACCTGGACCGAGTCCCTGGTCTCGTTGTCCTGCTCCCAGCAGTAGAGGTGGGTCTCGTCATACCAGCCGAGCACCTTGTCGCATTCGGAGGTGAACGTGCGCAGGCGCTTGCCGGTCGCGGCGTTCCAGACGCAGTGGTCGCCGTCGCCCCCGTCGGGGCAGTCGGTAAAGAAGGAATCGCCGGAGGGGGAGAACATGTCCAGGGTGCCCGACGCGAGGGTGCCGATGCCGGTGGCGTTGCGGGTCGCCTTGCCGGCCGGGTCGTAGAAGCGAAGGCCCTTGTTCTTGCCGCCGTAGGCGTTGACCACGCCGTTCTCGGCGCCGTCCCAGCCGAAGGCGGTCTCCTGCACCTGCTTGTCGCGGACCAGGACGAGTTCGGGGTCGCGTGTGGACACGTCCACGACGGCGAAGCCGACGTAGTACCACTCCTCGCCCTTCTCCTCCTCGATGTTGAGCAGGATCTTGGAACCGTCCTTGGACCACGACCGGATGGTGCTCTCCAGCGGCGCGCGGACGGTCTTGACCGTCACCTTCCCGCCCGCCTTGCGGTCGTGGATGTCGATGAAGTCGAAGTCGTCGGAGGAGTACTGCTTGCCGCGGGTCGCCAGGTAGCGGCCGTCGGGCGAGACCAGCGACTCCTTGTTGCGCGCGTACTTGACGAACGTGCCGCGCAGCGACTGCCTGGCGTAGTCGGTCCACTCCTTGCCGCTCTCGCTGTAGACCTCGTAGGACGTCAGCGTGATCGGGTCGGACGGGTGCTCGTAGATCGTGATCTCGCCGCCGGGGACCTGCCGCGCGGTGCCCCTGGCGGGCACGGCGCGGGCGGGCGCCGAGGTGGTGGTCCTGGTGGTGGTCCTGGGTGTGCCGGTCGGCGGCGCGGCGCCCGTGGCCTTGTCCATCCGGATGATCGTTATCACTCCGCCGAGCAGCAGCAGCGCGCAGGCCACGGTCACTCCCATGACGAGCAACGTCCTGGCCCTCGGCGCCTGGGTGCGCCTGCTGGGGGCGGTCGGCGGATGGGTGGGGTAGGGCGCGGGGGCGGGCCAGGACTCGGCCGGAACCGCGGCCGCGGAACCCTGCGCGAGGATGCCCGACGGGGGCACCGGCCGCTGCAGCAGCCGCATGATGACCTGCTCGGCGGTGGGCCGCTGCGCCGGATCCTTGCTCAGGCACGCCAGCACCACCTCGCGTAACGGGCCGTCGAGCCCGCTCACGTCGGGCGGCTGGTTGAGCACCCGGTGGATCACCGCGGGCATGGTGTCGCTGCCGAACGGCGGCTTGCCGGAGGCGGCGTAGACCATCGTGCCGGCCCACGAGAACAGGTCGGCCGCGGGGCCGACCTGATGCCCCAGGACCTGCTCGGGCGGCATGTAGGAGGGTGTGCCGACCGGCATGCTGCTGATCGTGGAGGTGGCGTTGAGCGCGCGGGCGATGCCGAAGTCGATCACCCGGGGGCCGTCGGCGCCCACGATCACGTTGGCCGGCTTGAAGTCGCGGTGCACGATTCCGGCCTGGTGGATCGCGGCCAGCGCGGTGGCGGTGCCGATGGCCAGGCGGTGCAGGGCCGAGCCGGTGCGCGGCCCCTCCTGCTGGACGACCTGCTGCAGGGAGGGGCCCTCGATGAACTCGCTGACGATGAAGGGCCGGTCGAGCTCGACGCCCGTGCCGAGGACGGCCGCCGTGCAGAACGGCGCGACCTGCTGGGCCACCTCCACTTCGCGCAGGAACCGCCCGATGCTCACCTCGTCGCCCGACAGGTCGGGGCGCAGCCACTTGACGGCGACCCGCCCGCCCGATGCGTCTGCGGCCAGGTAGACGACGCCCTGGCCGCCTTCGCCTAACCGGCCGACCAGCTCCAGACCGCCGAGCGTGCGCGGGTCTCCCGATCTGAGCGGCGTGATGTTGGGCATGGGTAAATACTGGCCCCATGCCGCCCACGGGAAAAACCTACCGGCGGGTAGCGTTCCGGAATATCCTTCTGCCATGCACGTGACGACCAGCGGCAGCACCAGGGAGATCACCGCCCCGTTCACCGGTGAACCCCTCGCCGAGCTGCGCCTTTCCGGCGCGGACGACGTACGCGAGGCTTACCGGAGGGCCAGGGCGGCGCAGGCCGGGTGGGGCGCGCTGCCGGTCGCGGCGCGGGCACGGCCGTTCCTGCTGCTGCACGACGCCATCCTGGACCGCCGGGACGAGATCCTGGACCTGCTGCAGGACGAGACCGGCAAAGCGCGCAGGCACGCCTTCGAGGAGGTGTTGGACGTCGCCGGCTGCGCCCTCTACTACGCCCGCCGCGCCGCCGGCCTGCTCGCCCCGCACCGGCGCCGGGGCATCTTCCCCGTGGCCACCCGGGTGAGCGAGCTGCGCAGGCCCAAGGGCGTGGTCGCGCTGATCTCCCCGTGGAACTACCCGCTGTCGCTCGGCGTCACCGACGCCGTGCCGGCGCTGCTGGCAGGCAACGCGATCGTCCACAAGCCCGACATCCAGACGGCCCGGACCACCCAGTGGGCCGTCGACCTGCTGGTCGAGCTGGGCATGCCGCGCGACATCTGGCAGCTCGTGCCGGGCGAGCCGGATGCCGTCGGCGAGGCGCTGCTCGACGACGCCGACTACGTGGCCTTCACGGGCTCCACCCGCAGCGGCAGGAAGATCGCCGAGGAGGCGGCCAAGCGGCTCATCGGCTGCTCGCTGGAGCTCGGCGGCAAGAACCCGATGGTGGTGCTCGACGACGCCGACCTCGACCACGCGGTCCAGGGGGCGATCCGCGCCTGCTTCACCAACGCGGGCCAGCTCTGCCTGTCGATCGAGCGGTTGTACGTGCACGAGTCCACCTTCGACGCCTTCGCCGGGCGGCTGGTCAAGCAGGTGCGCAACCTCAAGCTGGGCGCGGGGCGCGACTGGTCGGTCCAGATGGGCTCGCTCACCTTCCAGCGCCAGCTCGACGCCGTCAGCGCGCACGTCGACGACGCCGTCGCCCGCGGCGCCACCGTGCTGACCGGCGGCAAGGCCAGGCCCGACCTCGGCCCGCTGTTCTACGAGCCGACCGTGCTCACCGGCGTCACCGACGACATGGAGCTGTGTCGCAACGAGACGTTCGGCCCGGTGGTCGCCCTCTATCCGTTCGCCTCCGACGACGAGGCCGTCGAGCTGGCCAACGACACCGTCTACGGGCTCAACGCCTCCGTCTGGACCTCCGACCTCGCGCGCGGCCGCGCGCTCGCCGCCCGCATCAGGGCCGGCACCGTCAACATCAACGAGGGGTACGGCTCCGCGTACGCCTCCTACGACGCCCCCATGGGCGGGATGAAGGCGTCCGGCCTGGGGCGCAGGCACGGTGCCGAAGGGCTGCTGCGCTACACCGAGTCGCAGACCGTCGCCTCACAGGCGACCTGGCTGGGCTTCGAGCCGCCGTTCGACCTCACCTACGACACCTGGGCCGACGTGCTGGCCAACACCCTCAAGACCATGCGGAGGCTCCGGCTCAAGTGAGCGGCTTCGACGTCGTCGTCATCGGCTCCGGGTTCGGAGGCAGCGTCTCGGCGCTCAGGCTCGCGGAGAAGGGCTACCGGGTCGCCGTCCTGGAGGCGGGGCGGCGCTTCGACGAGTCCACGCTCCCGGCCACCTCCTGGCGGGTACGCGACTTCCTGTGGGCGCCCTGGCTCGGGATGAAGGGCATCCAGCGCATCCACCTGCTGCGCGGTGAGCGGGGCAGCGGCGTGATGGTGCTGGCGGGCGCCGGGGTCGGCGGTGGTTCGCTGGTGTACGCCAACACCCTGTACGAGCCGCTCGACCCCTTCTTCCAGGACCCGCAGTGGGCGGCCATCACCGACTGGAAGGCCGAGCTGGCGCCCCATTACGACCAGGCCAAGAGGATGCTCGGCGTGGTCGTCAACCCGACGTTCACCCGCGCCGACGAGATCATGCGCAAGGTCGCCGAGCGGATGGGCGTGGCGGACACCTTCCGGCTGGCGCCCGTCGGCGTCTACTTCGGCGAGGACGGCGTCGACCCCTACTTCGGCGGCGCCGGGCCCGCGCGCCGTGGCTGCGTCGAGTGCGGCGAGTGCATGACGGGCTGCCGCCACGGCGCCAAGAACATGCTCACCACGAACTACCTCCACCTGGCCGAGAAGGCGGGCGTCCGGGTCTTCGCCGAGTGCACGGTCACCTCCGTCCGCCCCCTGCCCTCAGGCGGCTACGAGGTGCTCGCCCGCAGGACCGGCTCGGTGCGGCAGCGGCGGGTGTTCACCGCCGGGCAGGTCGTCTTCGCCGCGGGCACGTACGGCACCCAGCGGCTGCTGCACCGGCTGCGCGCGGACGGCACGCTGCCCCGGATCTCCGCCCGGCTCGGTGCGCTGACCAGGACCAACTCCGAGGCGCTGCTCGGCTTCGAACGGCTGTCGACGGACGGCGAGAAGCTCAACGGCGGGGTGGCCATCACCTCCTCCATCCATCCGGACGGCCAGACCCACATCGAGCCGGTCCGTTACGGCGACGGCTCCAACGCCATGGGCCTGCTGCGCACGCTGCTGGTCGACGGGGGCCAGTCCCGCTGGCGCGCGTTCGGCCGGGAGGCGGCCAGGCGGCCACTGCGCGCGCTGCGGCTCCTCGACCTGCGGCAATGGTCAGAGCGGACCCTGATCGCGCTGGTGATGCAGGCCAAGGACAACTCGATCACGGTCCGCGGCACCCGCTGGGGACTGCGCGCCTCGCGCGGCCACGGCGAGCCGAACCCCACCTGGATCCCGGTCGGCCACGAGGCGGTGCGGCTCGCGGCCGAGGAGATCGGCGGCGAGGCCGGCGGATCGTGGCTGGATCTGTTCGACATCCCCGCGACGGCGCACTTCCTCGGCGGCTGCGCGATCGGCGCCTCCGGCTCCGACGGCGTGATCGACCCCTACCACCGCGTCTTCGGGCATGACGGCCTGCACGTGATCGACGGCTCGGCCGTCTCGGCCAACCTGGGCGTCAACCCGTCGCTGACCATCACCGCCCTGGCCGAGCGGGCCATGTCGTTCTGGCCGAACGCGGGCGAGCCCGACGGCCGCCCGCCGCTCGGCTCCGCCTACCTGCGGGTACCCGCCGTCGCGCCGCGCTCGCCGGCGGTGCCCGCCAGGGCTCCCGCCGCTCTGTGGATCACGAAACGGTAACGACCCGCGTGCTGGTGGTTAGGCGCGCAGGGGAGAGCGGTTGGGGACTTTACGGAAATCAGTCTCTTTCGGGGTTTTAACCATGCTGAAGAAGACACTGACCGTTTCCCTGGCCGGGGTCGTCGCCATGGGGCTGCACCTGGCCGTCTCACCGGCGTTCAAGTACTACGCCGGGCCGGTCAAGGTCTACGGCAAGAACATCTGCGTGAGCATCCACGCCAAGCACGGCGACCACACCGGCCCCGGTAACGACTACAACGGCAGGGCATCGCCTGAAGCCGAGCCGGTACTCACTGGGCGCGAGTCCCGGAAGCGAGAAAGACCGGGACGGCGACGAACAGCCGGTCGTTGCGTGCCCTGGCGGCTTGGTCGTCGAGCCAGGTGCCTTCTCCGACGGTGGCGAGCATCGGCAGGCACGCGGCGTCTGTCCACACGATCGTGTGGACCTCGACGGTGACGTTGACGAACCCGTTGTCCAGCAGGAGGTTCCGGTACCGGCGGGCGACCCGAGGGTTCGGCATGCCGTCTGCGCGAGCGTGGACGAGCGTGCGGGTGAGTTCGGGATCGTCGGAGTCGATCACGAACGTGTCCCAGTCGTGGCCGACGAGCACCGCGCGGCCGTTCCTGGCGAGGACCCGGCGGGCCTCGACGACGGCGCGCTCGGGCTCGGCGAGGGTGTGCAGGACCTTGTCGGCGCGGTAGCCGGTGACCGAATGAAGTCAATCGGCGAGGTGGCGGCTCAGTTCGGGTTGCCGACACACGTGTTGCGACACTGGGAGGCGGAAGGACTGCTGACGCTGGCCCGCGCGGGCGACCGCCGCCGCTTCACCGACGCGGATCTGTACCGGGTGGCGGCGATCCTGATCTCGAAGGAGGCGGGCTTCGGACTCGCGGACATCCGGACGATGCTGGCCGCCCGGTCCGCACCGGCCCGCCATGAGGTGATGGCCCGCCACCGCGAGAGGTTGCTGGCACGGATCGCCCAGGCGCAGGCCGCACTCGACATGCTCGAGGGCGGCTTGGAATGCCCGCACGACGACATCATGACGTGCCCGCATTTCCAGGGATTTCTGACTGACCGACTGCGGAGCCGTCTTGTGGATTCGAAGCCTTCAACCATCTGAAGATCTGACGTTCGCACAGTTTAGAGCGCCTCGATCTCGTCCAGGAGGGCTCGCAGCGTGGCGTCGTCCGTGGCCGGGGCCATGACCGTGACCCGCAGGTGACGGACGCCGCCCAGCTCGGTCGAGGTGAGGTAGAAGGCGCCGTCCCGCATCAGGCGCTCGCGGATCTCCGCCTGGTCGCCGCTGCCGTAGCGGAAGCACACGATGTTGCTCTCCGGCTCGTAGGGCAGGGTGAATCCGGGGCGGTCCCGGGCCAGCTCCCAGAAACGGTGCGCGGCGGCGTACTGCCGGTCCACGTAGGCGCCCAGGCCGCGCTCGCCCCGCCAGGCGAGGTTCAGGAAGATCTTCAGGCCGAGCTCCGCCTTGGTGCACTCGACCGCGCGGCCGATCAGGTCGAAGCCCTGATCTCCGTAGAAGAGATAGCTCGCCTCCTGCTTGAAGGCGGCGTCCAGGTCGCCTTCGCGGCGCACCAGGACGGCCGCCGCCAGGGAGGAGGTGCGCAGCATCTTGTGCGCGTCCCAGATGACCGAGTCCGCCAGCGCGATGCCGTCGAGCAGGTGGGCGTGCCGGTCCGACAGAAGCGCGGAGGCGCCGTGCGCGGCGTCCACGTGGAACCAGACGCCGCGCTCGGCGCACCACTCGCCGACGGCGCGCAGGTCGTCGTGGAGGCCGGTGCCGGTGGCGCAGGCCGCTGCGACCAGTGCCATCACCCTTTTCCCCGAAATGTCGGGCAGGCGGGCGGGGTCGATCCTCCCCAGGGAATCGGTCTCCAGCGGCACCAGCGAGCGCCGGCCCAGGCCCAGGATCGAGACCGCCCGCGAGATCGAGTAGTGGGCCGAGGGCGGGGCCAGGACCATCAGATCGTCCGGGACGCCGTCCTCCCAGGCGTCCGGCACGGCCCGCGCCCTGGCCGCCAGCAGCGCCGTCAGGTTGGCGAGCGACCCGCCGTGCGTCAGCACCCCGCCGCCCGCGGGGAAGCCCACCTTGGCCAGCATCCACCTGAGCACCTCGAACTCGACCGTGGCCGCCGCCGCGCCCATCTCGTAGATCGCCATCGGATTGTTCGTGGCGCCGTGCACGAAGTCGGCGAGCGCGGCCGGGAAGTCGGGAGAGGCCGTCTGGTGGGCGAGGAACCCCGGGTGGTGCAGCCTGGTGCCCTCGCTCAGGAAGGTCCGGAGGAAGTCGCGGTAGGTGTCGGGCGTCATGCCGCCCTTCGCGATCAGATCCGTGAGCCCCAGCCGCTCGGCCAGCTCGCGCGGCGACGTGCGCCTGAGCGCGGCGGTCTCGCCCCGCTGGCTCTCGACCACGTACGCCGCCAGCTCGGTGACCGTGATCCCGGCCGCCTCGGTGAACTCCTCGATGTTCCACATATTCGAGATGGTGGTGATTTCATCGGCCTGCGGCTAGTCTCGCCGAATCGGAGGGTGACATAGGTGCATAACGCCGAACTGGATTCGATCGACCTCGCGATCCTGGCCGAGCTCCAGAAGGACGCGCGGCTGCCCAACAAGGATCTCGCCGAGCGCCTCGGCGTCGCCCCCTCCACCTCGCTCGAACGGGTGCGTGCGCTGCGCCGCCGCGGGATCATCACCGGGTTCCGCGCCTCGGTCGACACCGCAAGGCTCGGCCGCCCGCTCCAGGCGCTGCTGGCGCTGCGCGTTCGGCCGCACACCAGCCAGCTCGTGGACCCGCTGCGGGTGTTCGTGCTGGGGCTGTCGGAGACGATCACGCTGTTCCACGTCGCCGGCACCGAGGACTTCCTGGTGCACGTGGCCGTGGCCGACGCCGACCACCTGCACCGGCTGTGCCTGGAGAGGTTTCTGATCCGGCCGGAGATCGTGCACCTGCAGACCACGCTGATCTTCAAGACCGAGCACCAGCCCATCCAGCGGCCTGCCGAAATGTGAGAATAGCCCGCATGACCCTCCGGATCACGACCCTGGCCGAGCGCCCCGAGTTCGCGGCGACGCTGTGGGACATGCCGAGCTCCTGGCAGGAGTTCATGCTGAACGACCCGATCGCCGACTTCTTCTACGCGGTCGCCGCCCGCACCTACCCCGAGTACGTGCTGGTGGCCGACGACGACGGAGAGCCCGGCAGGCTCGTGGCGCGAGGCTGCACGATGCCCTTCTCCCACGACGGCGGCGAGCCGCCCGACGACGGCTGGGACGGGGTGATCCGGCGAGGCTGGCTGGCCGGGCAGAGAGGCGTCCGGCCCAACAGGATCTCGGCCCTGGAGATCACGGTCCGCAGCGACCTGCTGGGCAGCGGGATCTCGCCGCGCATGGTGCGCGCGATGCGCGACAACGCGGCCAGGCTGGGCTTCGACGAGCTCCTGGCACCGGTCAGGCCCAACCAGAAGCACCTCGAACCGCACACCCCCATGAGCGAGTACGCCTTCCGCGCCCGCGCCGACAGCCTGCCCCACGACGCCTGGCTGCGCGTGCACGTACGGGCCGGCGGGAAGATCGTCAAGGTGGCGCCCCGCTCGATGGTCGTCCCGGGCACGCTCGCCGAGTGGCGCCGCTGGACGGGCCTGCCGTTCGACCGGTCGGGCGCGATCGAGGTGCCGGGCGCGCTCAACCCCGTCCACTGCGAGGTGGAGCGCGACTACGCCGTCTACGTCGAGCCCAACGTCTGGGTCAGCCACCCGCTGAGCTGATCCGGCCCAACCGCTCCCCGTGTGGCCGCTCGTCCAGCCCCTTGGCGGCAGCCCACCCGTCATCGTGACAGGTCGCCAGATGCCGCTCGTGCGCGTCGCCCAGCACCGACACCACCGTCCCGCTCTCTCCACGCTCGCGCATCCGCTCGACCAGCTCCAGCGCCGCCCAGAGCGCGGTGCCCGACGAACCGCCCACGGGCAGCCCGGTCACCTCCCTGATGTGCCGGGCCGCCGCCACGCTCGCCGCGTCGGGCACCGGGATGACCAGATCGACGAGGTCGGGCCGGAACCCCGGCTCCATCCGGGGCCGGCCGATCCCCTCGATCCTGGACGGCATCCCGGTCGCGTAGTCGGGCGCGTCGAGCGTCCAGCCGGGGAAGTAGGCCGAGTTCTCGGGATCCGCCACAGCGACCCGAGGCCCGCCCGCGTGGTCCCGCCTCCAGCGGCCGAGCGTCGCCGACGTGGCCCCGGTGCCCGCCCCCACCACCACCCAGTCCGGCCGTACCTGCGCGAACAACTCGGCGGCGAGGTCGTGCTCGGCCGCCCGCCCGAACTGGTCGAGGAAGTGCCCCTCGACCTGGCGCGCCGCGTCGTAGATGGCCACCGGCGGCGTCACGAACCGGCACTCGCCGCCCAACTCCTCCACCGGCCGCGCCCGCCCGTCGGCGCGGGTCCCCGGCATGATCGCGATGTACGGCAGGCCGAGCCGCCTGGCGTACCAGGCCTGCGACACGGCGGCGTTGCCCCCGGTGGCCTCCACCACGGTCGTCCCCTCGGCGAGCAGTCCGTCGAGCACCGCCTGCCGGAACAGCGCCCTGGCATGCCGGTGCCGCAGGCTGCCTGTGGGCTGCGCCGACTCGTCCTTGAGCAGCAGCCGGATCCCGGCCGCCCGGACGGGAAAGTCGATCAGCGGCGTGGGCGGCTCGGCCTGGAGCAGGCCGAGCGCCCGTATGTCCCAGCTCACCCACTCACCTTTTCATCTTGAGCGCGTCGGCTTCGGGGGGCGGTCGCGCCAGGCGGGGCCGGCCGGCGTCACCCGCTCACCCGGCTGCAGCAGGTGGACCCGCTGCCCGGCCCCCTCGAACGCCTTCACCAGCGTGTCCCGGCCCTGGGTGAAGTGCACTGCGGTCGGGCCGCCTGCGTAACGGATGTCCATGGACTTCACGACCCGGAGGCGGGCCCGGCTATTCCCGGTCGCCGCCGTACAGATCGGAAATGTCAAGATCGGCGGCTTGCGCTAGCGTCGCAGGCATGACGGAACTCCAGCCCAGACTGCGTGCCATCACGGATCTGACCGTGGCGGAGGCGCGCGAGGCGGGCGGCAGGCACGAGTACGACGGCACGATCCAGGACCTCTCGCCCGAAGGCGTGCGGGCCGGCCTGGCGCGACTGGGCGAGGGCGCCGCGCCGGACGACCCCTACGACGCCCGGCACATGCGCGTGTTCGAGCAGAGCCTGCGCATCCAGCTCGGCGAGCTGGAGCTGCACCGCCGGAACCCCCTGTTCCACCTGTCCAACCTCGACCTCGCCTGCTACGACCGCGACTACGGTCCCGAGCCGGAGCGAGCCGCCGCCAGGGCGGCCCACCTCGCGCTCTGGCCGCAGGCGGTTCGGCACGCGATCACCGCGCTCGACCAGGTCAGCGCCCCCGTCGCACGATCCCTGCTCGGCGCCGTCAAGGGGCTGGCCGCGGGGATCACCGACGAGGCCGCGCTGAAGGCGCACGGCGACCTCGTCGCGCACGTCGAGCGGGCCGCGACCGAGGGCGACCCGGACGCCTCGCTCGGCGCGCAGGCGCTGGCCCGGCTGATGGGCGCCGGTGAGGGCCTGGAGGTGGACCTGGGCAGGCTGGCCGAGCGCGCCGACGCCGAGCGGGACCGGCTGCTGGCCCGGCTGGCCGACGGCTGCGCCAAGCTCGGCGAGCAGGACAGGGCGCCGCTCGACGTGGTCCGCGAGCTGGTCAAGCAGCACCCCGACGCCGACGGCGTGATCGAGGCGGCCAGGATCGGCACGCGTAAGGCCATCGAGTTCACCCGCGAGAAGGACCTGGTGCCCTACCACGACGGCGAGTGCCTGGTGGGGCTCGCGCCGGAGTCGCGCCGGTGGGCGATGGCGATGATGGCGTGGAACGCGCCGGGCGAGCCCGACGGCCCGTCGTGGTATCACATCACCCCACCCGACCCCTCCTGGCCGGAGCGGGACGCCGAGGAGTGGCTGGAGATCTTCAGCGACACCACGCTGCCCGCGATCAACGTGCACGAGGTCGCGCCCGGCCACTTCTCGCACGGCCTGGCCCTGCGCCGGGCCGGGTCGGACGTGCGGCGGCTGCTGCAGTCGGTGTCGTTCATCGAGGGCTGGGCGCACTACGCCGAGGAGCTCTGCGTGGAGGAGGGCTTCGAGGAGCGGGACCCGCGCTTCGAGATCGGCGTCTGGGTGGAGGCGCTGATCCGCGTCACCCGGCTGGCCTGCGCCATCGGCGTGCACACCGGGGCCATGACCGTGGAGGACGCGGCCAGGCGGTTCGAGTCCGACACGCATCTGGCCGGCCCGGCAGCGCTGGCGGAGGCCAGGCGGGCCTCGTTCGACCCCACCTACGGCCGCTACACCTGGGGCAAGCTGGTCATCATGGACCTGCGCGAGCGGGCACGCGGGCAGTGGGGCGCGGGCTTCTCTCTGCAGCGCTTCCACAAGGCCATGTTCGACCTCGGCTCGCCGCCGCTGGGGCTGGTCGACGCGATCCTGTGACCGGCGGACCCGCGGCAGGCGGGCGGCGAGGGCTTGGGCCTGGGGGCCGATAGACTGGGGGCACCGCATTCGCCTTTGGGGGGTTCTCTCGGTGTCTGAATTCGACACAGTGCTCGTCGTCGACTTCGGTGCGCAGTACGCACAGCTGATCGCCAGGCGGGTGCGCGAGTGCCACGTCTACTCCGAGATCGTCCCCTCGACGATGCCGGTCGAGGAGATGCTGGCCAAGAAGCCGAAGGCGATCATCCTGTCCGGCGGCCCCTCGTCGGTCTACGCCGACAACGCACCGGCCGTGCCGCACGGCCTGTTCGAGACCGGCGTCCCGACGTTCGGCATCTGCTACGGCTTCCAGGCGATGGCCCAGGCGCTGGGCGGCGAGGTGGCCCGCACCGGCGTGGCGGAATACGGCGGCACCTCGCTGGAGGTGCTGCAGGAGGGCGTGATCTTCGCCGGGCTGCCCGCCGCGCAGAAGGTCTGGATGTCCCACGGCGACAGCGTCGCCGCCGCTCCGGCCGGCTTCGCGGTGACCGCCTCCACCAGCGAGACGCCGGTCGCCGCCTTCGAGCACCCCGGCCGCGGCCTCTACGGCGTGCAGTTCCACCCCGAGGTGCTGCACTCCGAGCACGGCCAGGCGGTGCTCAAGCACTTCCTCGACGCGGCGGGCTGCCGCCCGACCTGGACCATGCTGAACATCGTCGAAGACTCCGTCGAGGCGGTCCGCGAGCAGGTCGGCGACGGCCGGGCCATCTGCGCGCTGTCCGGCGGCGTCGACTCCGCGGTCGCCGCCGCGATCGTCCAGCGCGCCATCGGCGACCGGCTGACCTGCGTCTTCGTCGACCACGGGCTGCTGCGCAAGGGCGAGGCCGAGCAGGTCGAGCGTGACTTCGTCGCCGCCACGGGCGTCAACCTGCGGGTCGTGGACGCCTCGGACCGGTTCCTGAAGGCCCTTGACGGCGTCAGCGACCCGGAGGAGAAGCGCAAGATCATCGGCCGTGAGTTCATCCGCGTCTTCGAGGACGAGCAGCGCGCCATCATGGCCGACGGGCCCGTGGACTTCCTGGTCCAGGGCACCCTCTACCCCGACGTGGTGGAGTCGGGCGGAGGCACCGGCACCGCCAACATCAAGTCGCACCACAACGTCGGCGGCCTGCCCGAGGACCTGCAGTTCAAGCTGGTGGAGCCGCTGCGCACCCTGTTCAAGGACGAGGTGCGGCGCGCGGGCGAGGAGCTCGGCCTGCCGTCCGCCATGGTCTGGCGCCAGCCGTTCCCCGGTCCCGGCCTCGGCATCCGGATCGTCGGCTCGGTGACCCGCGAGCGTCTCGACCTGCTGCGCGAGGCCGACGCGATCGCGCGTGAGGAGCTGTCGCGGGCCGGGCTGGACCGGGAGATCTGGCAGTGCCCGGTGGTGCTGCTGGCCGATGTCCGGTCCGTGGGTGTTCAGGGTGATGGGCGGACGTACGGGCATCCCGTCGTGCTCCGGCCGGTGACGTCCGAGGACGCGATGACGGCCGACTGGGCGCGGGTGCCCTACGACGTGCTGTCGCGCATCTCGACGCGGATCACCAACGAGGTGCGGGACGTGAACCGGGTGGTGGTCGACGTGACCAGCAAGCCGCCCGGCACCATCGAGTGGGAGTAACACCTCGGTCGCCTGTATGCGGGCGACGACCCGCGGCCCCCCGGCTAGGACTCGTCCTCGTCGGGCGGCTCGCTCAACAGCGCGCTCTCGGCGTCGCGCCTGCGGCCGGGTTCGGGCGGGGGTGAGTCGGCGGGGGCGCGCCGTCGCACCAGACGCCTGAGGAGCTTCGCCGGTGCGGCGGCGAGCAGTGGCACCAGCAGCACTCCGACGAAGATCGGCGCGGCCAGATAGCGGAAGTCCTGCGCGGAGATGTTGGCCAGGATCGCGAGTTGCTGCCCCACCACGACCGCCGCCACGGCGGGGACGAACCTGTTGCGCAGCGCCCAGGCGGCGAGCGCCACGGCGGCGTATGACAGATAGGACCAGAGCGCGCCCCGCCACAGCAGCCAGTCGAACCGCGGCACGAGCGTGGCGGTGAGCCACGTCTGCGCCACCTGGTACAGCTCCGGCGACAGCGGCCGAAGCGAGAACACCTGCCGTCCCTGAAAGTCGGACACCTTGTTGGGGCCCACGTAGGTGTCGGCGTTCGGCCTGAGGGACATGCGGTACGTCGAGCCGCCGACCGCCAGCTGGTCGGCGGCCACTCTCCAGGCGATCGAACCCCGGCACACGCGGGCGTCCACCACCAGGCCGGGCTGCTCCACCAGCAGCCGCCTCCACAGGCCGAGCAGCTCCCCGGCGTGTGCGTCGGCCCGCGCCCAGTCGAAGTCGGGGCGCCAGATGAGCGGGTTGACCGTGTAGCAGGTGCCGCCCTCGGTCCACCTCGTCAGCGGCGCCACCGATGCCAGCAGCGCTCTGTCCTCGCCGGTGAACAGCTCCGGATGCTCCCGGTAGACGACGGCGATGTCGCCGAAGGCCGTGTGGTAGACGTACGTCCCGGACGGCGGTGAGATGCCGAACTGGGGGAAGATCAAGCTGTTGAGCAGCAGCGGGAGCGCCGCCGCGCCGGCGCCGACGAGGGCGAGCCGGACCCGTGCCGCCGTGACGACGACCAGCAGCACGGCGACGGTGATCGCCACGACCAGGAAGCCGTTCGCGCGGAAGAGACCCAGCAGGGTCAGCAACGTGCCGAGGCCCGCCAGTCTCAGTGGCGTGACCGCCCGCCGCGCCGCCAGGCCCGCGCAGGCCCCGGCGATGGCGATGGCGCAGATGGTGAACGGCACGTCCTTCCAGAGCGTGACCGTGAACGCGCCCGTGGTCGGCACGAACGGCAGGGCGATCGCCACGGCCGTGGTCGTCCTGCGCGGCGCGCCGAGCGCCTTGAGCGACTGGGCGAGGTAGGTCAGGGCCCCGGCCATGGCCGTGGTCTGGGCGAAGGTGACCATTCCAAGATCGCCGGTGGTGGTGAAGCTGAGCCACAGGATCGCGTCGTACAGCACCGAGTGGTCGCTCACCCACGGCCCGGCCAGCGTGTGGCTCAGATACTGCACCGAGTCACGGCTGAACAGGCCCGGATAGAACGCCGCCCACCAGCACGCGAGAACCGCCTGGATGGCGGCGAAGGTGGCCACCCAGAACATGCGCGTGCCACGCCCACGCGTGGCGGCAATCCGCCTCTGCATCGCTGACCCCCGGGACACCGAAGGATCTACCCCGCGCCGCGAGCTTTACGGATAACTCACTCCGGACTCCAGCCCCTTGCCGCGCAGCAGCGTCGGCACCGTGACCAGATGGTAGCCACGCTTCTTCAGCTCATTGACGATCCCCGGCATGGCCTTGACCGTCTGCGGGACGGTGTCGTGCATGAGAAGCACGCCGTTCCGCTTGGCCAGCCGCAGGACCGAGGCCTTGATCTTCTTGGCGTCGCGCAGGCTCCAGTCCAGCGTGGTGCCCGTCCACAGCACCTGCGCGAGCTCGGCCTGGTTCGCCAGCTCCAGGACGCGGTCGTCGGTGTGGCCGAACGGCGGCCTGAACATCTTCGGCGCCTGGCCGGTGGCGGCCTGAATGATCTCCTGGGTGACCTGGAGCTCGTTGAGGATGTCCTCGTCGAAGCGCGTGGGCAGCGACGGGTGCGAGTAGGTGTGGTTGCCGATCGCGTGGCCCTCGGCGGCGGCGCGCCTGGCGATCGAGGGGTGCCGCTCCACCTGCTTGCCCACCAGGAAGAACGTGGCCTTGACGCGCTCCTTCTTGAACAGGTCGAGCAGGGCGGGCGTCCTCGTGCCCGGCCCGTCGTCGAAGGTGAGCGCGAGGCACTTGACCTTGGCGCAGTCGATCTTCGCCTGGGTGGTGGCCGCGGGGGAGCCGGCCAGCACCAACGACACAGCGAGCAAGCCCTGAATCAGCACAGCGACACTTTATGACGAAAGGGGCATTCCATCTGGGCGCCCCGCATCGGCTTCGGAAAGAATCCGCAGGTCATCGCGGGCAGGATCCAAAATGGACCGTTTTTTGTTACCTACCCGTTCACGTTTCGAGGCGGGCGCGCAAGAACAGCGTCACGCCCCTGCGCGACTTGACGGGCAGATACCGCTCGGCGATGACCACCGCCGACAGGCCCGCGTTGACGAGCGCGGGCAGCCGTCGCAGGTCGCTTCCGGTCGAGCCGCGCCGATGCCTGGCGACCAGCGGGCGCAGGAGGACGTTCCAGCTCCAGATCCGCTCGACCCGGAGCCCGGCCTTCTCCACCACGCCGATCAGCGAGTCGTGGCAGTAGCGGCGCACGTGGCCGACCGCGTCGTCATGCGATGACCACAGCGTCATGTCGCAGGGCACCGCGATCAGCGCGTGCCCGCCCGGCCTCAGCACCCGCGCGATCTCCTCGGTGACCAGATAGTCCTCCTTGACGTGCTCCAGCACGTCGAAGGCGGTCACCAGATCCACGCTCGCCGACTCCACGGGCAGGCTGCGGGCATCGGCCAGCAGAGCCCTGAGCCCGCGCTCCCGCGCGACCTCCACCGCCACCTCCGAGTAGTCGGTCGCGGTCGCGTCCCAGCCCTCCTCCACCAGCACCATCGTGTTGCCGCCGCCCGCCGCGCCCACGTCCAGGGCGCGCCCCGGCCGCAGCGTCCGCAGCTCCCCGCGCAGGATGGCGCGCCGCTCCCGATACCACCAGTGAGTCCGCTCGAGAGCGACCAGCTGCCGGATTTCCGTGGCGTCCAAGATGAATCAGCTCCGTGAGCGGGCGAAAACCCAGCGGTCGAGTGCGATGAAGCGGGTGAGGGTGAGCAGGCCGTACGTGGCCACGACCGCGCTCACTTCGAGCAGCCGTCCCGCCTCCGGGACGAGCCCGTGCAGGCCGAGCACGGCCGTGGTGGTGACGGCGTAGTTGGCGACGAAGACCGCCGTCGCCCTGAAGTGCAGTCCGGTACGGTTTCCGCCCCGGAGAGCGAACGTCCACCGGCGATTGGCCTCGGTGTTGACGACCCCGGTGAGGACCAGCGCGGCGAGGTTCGCCGTCACGGGTGACAGGAACTCCCGCAGCGGCAGATAGAGCAGCGCGTACAGCAGCGTGGTGAACGCGCCGACGGCGGCGAACGAGGCGAACTTCGCCAGAGTGGCCGCCCGCGGCGCGGCGACCACCGCGTCCGGATGCGTGGGCGCGGGCTCCGCCGGCCGCGGCACCTCGACCGCCGCCCGGCCCCTCGACATCGACCAGGCGAGCCTGGCCAGGCCCTTCAGATCGTCGACCGCCGTCCGCACGACCCGTACGCGCGAGTCCAGGTCCTCGACCCAGTCCACGGGCACCTCGTGCACGCGCAACCCGTTGTGCTCGGCCAGCAGGAGCAACTCGGTGTCGAAGAACCAGGCGTCGTCCTCGACCCGCTCCAGCAACGGCCTGACCACGTCCGTCCTGGCCGCCTTGAAACCGCACTGGGCGTCGCTGAACCCGACGCCGAAGCCGAACCTCAGCAGCGCGTTGTAGCCGCGCGAGACGACCTCCCGCTTCAGCGAGCGCCGGATGCGGGAGCCGTGCGACAGGCGGGAGCCCACGGCGATCTCGGAGTGCCCGCTGGCCAGCGACGCCACCATGGGAAACAGCGCCCCGAGCCCCGTGGACAGGTCGACGTCCATGTAGGCGACGATGTCGGCCGGGCTGTCGCGCCAGGCCGCCTTCAACGCCGCTCCCCGCCCGGCGATCTCCAGCCGCTTGGCGTGCACCTGGTCGAACTCGCGGGCCAGCGCCTCGGCGATCGGCCACGTGGCGTCGGTGCTGCCGTTGTCCACGATCGTGACGCGCCACGGCAGGGGGAAGGAATCCGTGAGGAACGCGGCCAGCGTACGGACGCAGCCGGGCAGTGCGCGCTCCTCGTTGAGTACGGGAATGACGATGTCGACGGTCGCGAGTCTGGCCGGGCCGTCGACGACGGCGATGCCTGGGCGCACGCGCGTTTCCATAGGTTCCCCTGATCGCTTGTGGCCGGGATTACGGAAATGGTGCTCAGGCGAACCGCGCGTGGACGGGTGATTTCCGTGCAATATTCTCGGCGCTGGCGAGGTTTTTACGCTGCCCTGGGATAGGGGTGTCGCCGCTGGTCTTGCCTGCGCGGATCCCGGGACCTCACAACTCGTAGACCGAACATGCGCCGCTGCGGAAACGCAGCCGGGCAAACCTTTCGAGGGCCGGCGAGGGAATGTTCTGGGACTCATCGACAAATAGCCATTTGACGCCATATGTGCGAATTAGTCGCTCGATATTCTCGGCAGAGGGCGCCATGAAGGCGGCGTCGTTCACCGCGAGCCGGTCCGGGTCGGCGAACCCCAGGCTCAGATAGGACTCCTCGGTCAGCGGGGCCCGCGACAGCGTGCTCTCGGCGTACGCCCAGCCCTCCACCAGCACCCGGCGCTCGCTGTAGCCCGACACCCAGTAGTGGCGGCTGTCGCAGTAGGTGCGCACCGGGCGGCAGTGCGCGTTGGTGGCCACCACGTCATCGGGCCTGGAGTGCTTCCGCAGCCACCTGCCCGCCTCCATGCCGCCTTCTGGCAGCGTAGGGGTGAATTGCCCGGGAGGTCCGAGCGGCTGGATCACCTTGACGGCCGTGGACGGCAGCGCGTACCCCGAGACCAGCGCCACCAGCACCAGCGCCACCGGCCCGCGGCGCCACGCCAGCACGAGCCAGACGGCCACGGTCGCGAGCCCGAGGACCAGATAGGGCAGGACGAGGGGCAGCAGCCGCTGGTCCGGCATGGGAACCTCAGGCCCCAGGACCGCCGTGACGGCCGCCGCCAGCGCCGCGCCGAGAGCCGCCGCCCCCACGGCCCACCAGGTCGAGTACGCCCTGACCAGCGCCAGCCCGCCGGCCACCGCCGCGATCGAGAGATACGGCCTGGCGCCCTCCAGGAAGTAGAGCTGCGAAGCGGCCGGATGTCCGAGCATGAGCATGGCGCCCACACCCGCCGCCCCGATGCCGAGCAGCAACAGCACGGCAGGATCGAGCAGCGCGGCACGACGCCCGGCGGCTGAGGGGCCGGCCGGCTCCAAGGGGGTGACCCGCCGCGCGGCGAGGCCGGCCAGCCCCGCCCACACGCACGCCAGGCAGGTCAGGTAAAGGGCCGCCAGCCCGAGGACGAGACCGGGGGCCGCCTCGGTCTCCAGCCCGTCCACCGGGTCGGCGGCCAGCTCCCACACCCGCCGGATGATGTCCATCGGCGAGATCGTCATCCCCTGCGCACCGCCGCCGAAGAGCACGAACTGCGCCGCCAGGAGGCACGCCAGAGTGGTCAGGCCGGCGGTCAGCGCGGCCCGGTGCAGCCGCCGGCGTGCCAGTGCGTGCACGCCGAGCACGAGCACCAGCCCGCCGAGGAGCATCGGCAGGAACGTGGCCTTCGCCCCGGCCAGTGCCAGCAGCAGGATCGGCATGGCCCACCACCGCCCGCGCTCCGACCGCAGGAAGGCGATCAGCAGCAGGACCACCGGCGCGAAGAGCAGCGTCCCGAAGTTCTGCGTCGGGCTCAGCCACGCGGTGAACAGCGACCGGGTGGTGAACAGATCCAGGCTCCCCTGGTGCAGCGCGGGAGAGCAGGCGAAGCAGGTGACCAGGATCGCCGCGACCCCCACCCATGGCCGCCCGGTCAGCCGCCAGGCGACCGCGGCGACCAGCACGACGATGCCCGCCAGCATGGGCAGCGCGGTCAGGCGGTAGAGCAGCGTCTGCGGCTCGATCCCGGTGACCCAGCTGGTCGCCGCCATCTCCGCGTACACGAACCAGTGATACGACAGCCGCTCACCCAGCACCGCGGGGAACGTCGGTGGCACATGATGCTTGATCTCCCCCAGAAGCGCCAGGTGATACGACATGTCCACATACGGCCCCGCGTTCCCTGGCCAACTCAGCCCATGAACGCGATAGAACTGCTGAGCGCTCCACGCGAGCAGATAGCCGACGACCCCCGACATCGCCCACGCCCACCCGACGGGCACCCGCACCCCGCACCCACGCCAATGCCGCCGCAGCCCCGGCACGACCGCGAACACCACGATCGTGGCCACAGGCCAGGCGAGCACCGCCAACGGCGCCCCGGCAGCCCGCGCCGCGATGTACACCAGCACCTCGACCGCGTAGCCCACCGCCAGCCCCGCCGCCATGTCCGCGGGCAGTGACCCACCCCCCGGCCCCAGGGCCCGCCAGAGCAGCAACCCAGGCAACATCACGCCGAACCCGACATAACCCGCGAACGCCCCGACCTCCCACGCCGGCACCCCGAACCGCCACAGCACCACCACCGCCGCCACCGCGACCAGCCCAGCCGGCACCCACCCAGCACTGGGCCTCCACAGAGCCCGCCCCCGTGGGGGAGCAGGAGTCCTGGCAGGCAGAGCGACGGTCATTCGTACCCCCGAAAAGGATCGACACCCTCGGGTGTCGCGTCGGACAAGTGAGGCGAGCCCCGAAGCCAGCCTCTCCGGGGAGCCGCCAACCCCCAGGCAGGCGCGCTGAGCAGGCAACCGAAACGACGGACTGAACCGAACGGACTGCGACTGCTGGTCCAAGACGGAGAGGGGCTCGACACGTACGGCCCGAGACAGGCGGTCCGAGACGGCAGCATGTGGCAGATCCTGAGAGGGACCGAGGTGGCAGTGGGGTCGGGCCGACGGGGAGGCCAGGCCAGGGGCCGTACAGGAAGGCCGCACTGGGAGCCCAGTGCCAAGAGCCAGTGCCAAGAGCCCGTGCCAAGAAGCCGAGCCAGACACTGCGCCAAGAGGCCGAGTGGAGGGCTGAGCAGGGAGGGCTGAGCAGGGAGAGCGCGGGGGTGGGCTGCCGAAGGGGGCGGGGGTGAGGTGGGCGGGGCGAGATCGGCAAGCGGGAGGGAGGGGAGCCGGGAAAGGTGGTGGAGGGGTGGAGCGGAGTGGGCGGCATGGCGCGGGGGTCAGACGGAGACCGTGACCAGGCGGGTGAACTCGGCGGCCAGATCCACGCCGTCCCATACGCGGTGGAAACTCAGCGCGTCGCCGAACGGCACCATGCGGTCGACGCCGCGCCCGGCGAGCGCCTGCGCGAGCTCCAGCAACTCGTCCCGGGGGAAGCCGAAGTGGGTCATCGTCTGGTCGCGGCGCCCCACCAGGGGCACCAGCTCCCCCAGGGAGTCGAGCTGGGCGTGGGCGAAGGTGCCGGTGCCGAGCCAGCGCCGGGGAGCCGCCACGGCCGTCGAGAGCGTGACGTTGGCCAGGGCGTTGCCGTGGAAGTCGATGGCCCCGGCCGCGCCGTCGGCCGCCAGGCCGTAGGTGGCCACCCGTTTCTCCACCGCCATCGCGGCGTCCACCGCCCAGCCCCGCTCGGTCACCGCCCGCGACAGGTGGGCGGTGAAGTCGGCGCGGGCGGCGTCGCAGTCGGCGCGCGCCCCCACCCAGAAGACCGTGCGCGGGGAGGAGCAGGCGGCCTGGTCGAACCAGTAGGAGTCGTTGACGAACCCTTCGGCGACCGCCAGCCGGATGGCGCGCGGCGCGCACAGCCAGGCCGGCGCCCGGACGGCGGCGAACGACGACCGGTCGGGGAAGGTGAGGTCGCGGGCGTGTGGCGGCAGCGGATGCTTGCGGATCTCGTCGACGGCGCGATCGCCGCCCCAGATGACGCGCAGGTCGCAGGCGGAGGAGAGCGCGGCCGTGATGCCGTCGGAGCGGTCGTAGCAGATGACGCGCTGGGTCGCGCCCACGACCGGGTCGGCGTCTTCGAGCGTCTCCTGCAGCGTCCGGACGATGGTGGCGGCGACGGCGCCCGCCCGGGGAGACAGGCGCACCACGTTGCGGTTGCCCATCAGGGCCGACAGGGCCCAGGAGTAGACGAAGACGGTGTCGACGTTGGCGGGCGGAATGTGGAAGACCAGCCCGCGCGGCACCCGTACATGCTCGCCTCGCAGGCTCTCGACGGTGCGCAGCAGCTCGCTGCGGCGGAGGAAGAAGCCGAGCGAGCCGAGCTCGGGGTGCCGGCGCGAAAGGGTGGGGCGCAGCAGCCGCCTGCCGAACGCGGTGAGGAAGTCGCGGATCCGCTCGTCGCCGACCGCGAGAGCGCCGCCGGCGGTAGCCTGACCGATCGCGAGGCCGCCGCCGTCCGTCACCTGGTCGAGCAGGCAGTCCACGGAGACGGGCGGACCGGCGGGGAACCTGACGTCGAGCATTACGCGGCCGCCTGCGCGTAGGTGTCGCTGCAGCCGCGGGCCTCGGCGCGGGGGAGCCGGCCGAGGACGGAGAAGCGCTTGCCGGGCCAGATCCCGTCGTCGACGCCGTGCACGACGCCGAGGTCCTCGGTCAGCAGCACATGGCCGGGGTAGGAGGTCGGCAGGGTGCTGACCACTTCGATCAGTCCCGGCACGCCCGGCGGAGCCTCCTGCCAGGTGTCGGGATCGCGGATCACCACGTCGGCGAAGTCGGGGCAGTAGAGGCCGCCGCCGTCGGGCCCTTCGAGGAAGACGGTGCCGATCTGCTCGACCATGCCGTAGAAGTTGTGGATGCGGCTCAGCCCGCACTCCTCGCCCAGCCGCCTGCGGTATTCGGCGTTGTCCACCGACTGCTCGGCCAGCTTCTTCCAGCCGCCGGAGTGGATCAGCACCCCCTGCGACAGGTCCATGCCGAGCTCGCGCAGGTGAAGCCAGGCCATGTAGGTGAAGGCGAAGATCAGGTAGGGCTCGTCGCCGTAGCGGGCCAGGAAGCCCTTGACCGCCTCGGCGTCGAGCGCCCCGTGCTCGTCGAGGGCGAAGGTGTGGTCCCTGCCGAAGTTCATCATGCCGAGCACGCCCGCGCCGCGGGCGCTCAGCGTCGGGTCACGCACCACCGTGCGGCTGTCGACGATCAGCATGGGCAGCCGCTGCTCGCCCAGCACCGCCCGCAACGTCGCCGCCAGCATGCGCGGCTGGGTGGCCGCCGCCTCCCTGTCGAGGTAGATCCGGCTGGGCTCGTGGCCGGTGGTGCCGCTGGAGGTGAGCACTCTGAAGACCTGCTCGTCCGGCACGCTGCGCAGCTCGTGGGTCTTGAACAGTCGTACGGGCAACCACGGCAGGTCGGACACCCGCGTGTAGGGCGGTGCGGATCCGATCGCGCCCAGGATCCGCCGGTAGGGCGGGCAGGCGTGGCGATGCCGCTCGGTGAGCGCGGCCAGCTCGGGCAGCAGCGCCGCCTCCCGCTCGGCCGCGGACAGGGTGAAGACGGTCATGTCCGGGCCTCCAGGGCGCGGTAGTCGATCTTGCCGGTGGTGAGCAGGGGCAGCCGGTCCACGCCTCGCACGTCGAAGCCGCTCCAGTGGAGGCGCAGCTCGGTGCCCAGTCGCCTGGCGAGAATGGAGCAGCCCTTGGCGTCGATGCCCTCGGCCCACACGGTGACCCGGTCGTCGCCGCTGGTCGCCGCGACGGGGCCGCAGTCGCGCAGGAGCCGCTCCACGTCGTCCAGGTTGACCCGGACGCCGAAGATCTTGGCGATGCGCTTGACCCTGCCGGTGATGTAGAGGAATCCGTCGCCGTCGAGCCGGCCGAGATCGCCGGTGCGCAGCACCCCGCCCAGCTCGTCTCCTCTCGCGAGGTCGGCGGCGGTCTCGGCGTAGCCCATCATCACGTTGGGCCCGTGGTAGACGACCTCGCCGTCCTCGACGGTCAGCCGCCCGCCGGGGACGGCCGCTCCCACCGAGTCAGGCCTTGCGGCCACCTGATCCGGTGGCAGCACGGCGATGCGCGCGGTCGCCTCGGTCTGGCCGTACATCACGTAGAGCCTCGCCGCCTTGGCGGCGAACTCGGTGACGAGGTCGGGCCGCAGGCGCCCGCCGGCCTGGGTCAGGGTGGTGAGGGCGGGATGCTCGGCCGGGTCGAAGCGCAGTCTACGCAGCATTTCGTACTGGTAGGGGACGGCGGCCAGCGAGGTGCACCGGTGCTCGTCGAGACAGCTCCAGAAGGACCGCTCCAGCAACCCGGCGTCGGTCAGCATCACGCTCGCGCCCGCCATCAGATGGCTGTTGAGCACCGACAGCCCGTAGCTGTAGTGCAGCGGCAGGCTGGTCGGCGCCACCTCCTCGGGCCCGATCGCCAGTGCCTGCGCGATGGCGCGCGCATTGGCCAGCACGGCGGCCCGCGACAGCCGCACCAGCTTGGGGTCGCCGGTGGATCCCGAGGTGGCGAGCAGGACGGCCAGCTCGGGGTGCGGCTCGGCAGCCTCCTCGCGCGAGCCGGCCCCGTCGCGCCGGGTGCGGCGGATCGCCGCCGTGCCGCGCGGGACGCTCGCGCCGTTGGGAGCCTGGGCGAAGCCGAGCAGGGCGGCGGGCTTGAACCGGGCGACGAGCTCGGCCAGCGATCTCGCGGACAGGTCCGGGTCGAGCAGCGCCACGGGCCTGCGGGCCTGCCAGGCGCCGAGGTAGCGCAGGACCGAGGGAAGGTCGTTGCGCATGCCGCAGAACAGCGGGCCGGGCGGCAGCGCCGCCAGTGCCTCGGCGGCGCGGGCGACGCGCGCGGCGAGCCGGTTACCGCCGAGGTCGCCCGGCTCTCCGGCCATGACCAGGCGGGCGTGCGGGTGAGGCAGGTAATCCATCGGGTCGCCCATCGGTCACGGCACCAGCCCGCCGTCCACGCCGATGACCTGCCCAGTGATGAAGCAAGCGTCGCTGGAGAGCAGGAAGGCGGTGACGGCGGCCACGTCGTCGGGGGTGCCGAGGCGGCCCAACGGGGTGGCGGCGACAGTGGCGGCGCGGGCGTCGTCGTCGAGTGTGGACAGCATGCCGGTCTGGATGTAACCGGGCGACACGGCGTTGACCCGGATGCCGGCGGGGCCGAGCTCCTTGGCGGCGGCCTTGGCCAGGCCCAGGACCGAGGCCTTGGTGGCGGAGTAGACGGCGTGGCCGGGAGCTCCGGCGCGGCCCATGACCGAGGAGACCAGGACCACGGACGGGCTGGTGCCCCTGCGCAGCAGCCTGACCGAGGCCTGCAGGGTGTGCGTGGCCCCGAGCGCGTTGACCTGGAAGAGGTCGCGGATCGTGTCGCTGCGCATCATGCCGAGCAGCCCGGCCGCGTGGATGCCGGCGTTGATCACCAGGCCGTCGAGCCGGCCGTGACGCTGATGGATGTCGCGCGCCATCGCGGAGACCGCGGTGGGATCGGAGACGTCGCCGTGGACGGCCTCGACGCTGCCGCCGGTGAGTGCGGCCATCTCGGCCGCCGCCTTCGCCGTCCTGTCGGCGCCGCGCCCGTGGGCGATGACGGCACGACCGGTCATGGCGAGCCTCATGGCGACGGCCCGCCCGATGCCCGTCGTCGAGCCGGTGACCAGGACGACGCGGGGGTCAGTGGGCCGCTGCGCCGATGCCATGCTTCTCCAGCAACTCGGCCGCCTTGGCGAACGAGCTCATGTCGATCATCTCATCGGTGTCGATCATCACGGCGAACTCGTCCTCCATCGCGGCGATCAGCGACATGTGGGCGAGCGAGTCCCACTGGGGGAGGACGCGGTATTCGAGGCCGTCGACGTCGGCGTCGGCCGGCAGGTTAAGCGAGCTGCGGAAGACGGCACGCAGGCGGTCGAGATGACTCATGTGCACTCACTCTCTGTGGTCAAGCCAAGACTTAGTGTAGCGGTGATCCTGAGTCAACTGAAACCAAGCCCCCGTCGCAGGTAATGGAACCGTATAAAGGCGCGTGCCGCCCGTGAGGGGCTGCGAACGTCTGATGGGGCGCGCCAACCGCTAAAGGGGAAACAATGGACGAATCCAATCACTGGTACGGTCACTCCCGCATACTCGGGCAATACTGTGGCCTCTCGGACGAAGCGCCCAAGAGAATTCATGGATTCCTCCAGCATGGCTGGAACTATTTGCATGGATTTCCGCCGAATGACCAGTGGTGCAGTCCCGGATATCCCCGTTTTGTCTGGTCAGACGTGCTGCGACGGCGGGGGTGGTCCATGGGGCGACGCGGCCACTACCTCATCGGCGCGCCCTGGATTTACCTGCTTGACCTGGAGCCCGATCTCGGCGCGAAGGCCAAACGGGAGGGCACGATCTGGTATCCCTTTCATGGCTGGGAGAAACATTCCGTCAGCGGCGACCATGCGCGGCTCGCCGCCGAGATCAAGGACGTGGAGACCGGCCCGGTCACCGTCTGCCTCTATTGGCTGGAATTCGCCAATCCCCGCATCCGGCAGGCGTACGAGGCGCAGGGGTTTCGCGTCATCTGCCACGGCGAGCGCGGGTCGCGCTGGGACGCGGGAGGGCGCGACTTCCTCCGTAAGCAGCTCACGCAGCTCAGGCGGCATCGCAGGGTGGCCTCCAACAGGCTCGGCAGCGCCCTGTTCTACGGCGCCTCGGTGGGCTGCGACGTGGCCGTCTACGGGGACCCGATGCAGCTTGAGGACGAGCGGCCCGAGTACGGCGGCACGGCCCGCCGCCTGCGGCTCTGGCCCGAGCTGCACGGCGTCGGCGTCGACCCCGAGCTGGCCCGGCAGGCCGCGCGGCGCGAGCTGGGATTCGACTATCAGGCGACACCTGAGGAGCTACGGCGAATGTTCGGCTGGAAGCGGGTGCGATGCGCATGACCGAGGCACCCGAGAACGTCCGCTTGATCGGCGGCGAGATGCTGCTGTGGTCCGACCTGTCCAACGTGTCGGGGTTCACCGATTGGCGCGGCGTGGCGCTGGAGCTGATGGCCCGGCTGCTCCCGGCTGACCTTCCCGCACCCCGCAGGGTGTTGCTGGTGGGGCCGCATCCGCAGGTCCTCGTCGACGAGGTGGCCGCCCGCGCCCCGTCCGCCGCACTCCTGCTGCGCTCCTATCCCGACGCCTGCGCGCTCGGCGAACGCCACCCCGACCTCGCCGTTCACTGCGGCAGGCTGGAGGCGTTCGCCGGCGACGAGCCGTACGACCTGGTGCTGGCGTTCGACGGGCTCCAGCGCACGCACTCCGCGGAGGCGCCCGCGGCGGCCTGGCGCGAGTCGCTGTCCGCGCTGGCAGCCCTCGTCGCGCCGGGCGGGCGGCTGGTCCTCGGCGTACGCAACGACCTCGGTGTCGACCGGTTCCTGGAGGCGCGGCCTCCCGACAGGGACGGCGGCGACGACCAGTGGGAGCCGCACGGCTTCGACCCGAGCTACCCCGACGGGCCCGCCGCCCTCGACGCGGGGCTGGAGGCGGCCGGGCTGCAGGTGCGGTGCGCCTACGCCGCCTATCCCGACAGCCTGGCGCCGCGCGCGCTGCTGTCACGCGAGGCGCTCGCCCACGACCTCCCGGAAGCGCTGACGTTCCCGCTGAGCTCCCGTGCCGACGACCGCATGCTGGTGTCCGACCCGCTCCGGTTGGCCCGGCTGGTCTTCAGGCACCGGCTCGGCGAGGAACTCGCCCCCTTCTGGCTGACGGTGGCCGTCAGGTCCGAGGACACCGCCGACCCGGTTGACCTGCCGCTCGGCCTGATAGAGGAGGGGCAGGCCGTACACGAGGTGGTGCCGGCGGTCGCCACCGACACGCGGCCGGTCGCGATGCGGCGGCTGCCCGACGGCGAGGACCGGCCGATCCCGGCCGGGAGGGTCGTGGAGGAGATCCTCGTCGAGGCGTGCGCCCGTGAGGACGTGCGAGCGGTGCGCGAGCTGCTCGCCGCGCTGGCCCGGTGGGTCGAGGACGGAGGGGACGCCTCCGCCACGACCGACAGCCTGGTGTGGGACGGCGAGCGGTTCGCGGCCATCGGCACCGGCCCGGCCCCGCAGCGGACTCCCGCTCCCGAGGTCGTGCTCTGCCGGATCCTGTGGCGCTTCGCGGTCCGCCTGCTGGCCGCCGGGCATCACCATCCGTGGCCCTGGCCGCTGCAGGCCGACCAGCTGACGCTGACGCTCTGCGGCATGGCCGGCCGGCCATGCGAGCAGAGGGAGCTGGATCTGGCACGCAAGCTGGAGGCCGAGCTCGGCCGGCCGGCCGAGCTCGCCGGGACGGCTCCCACCTACCGCGACCTGCTACGCGCCCGAGACCGCCTGGCCGACCAGCTCACCGCGGCCCTGGCCAGGATCGCCCGGTTGGAGACCAAGCTCACCTATCGCGAGCGAGAGCTGGTCAGGGCACGCGGCAAGTTGCGCAGGACCCAGCGCAAGGCCTCCGCGTACCGTAGGACTCTCGGCTACCGCCTGTCACGACGTCTGTCCCGCCCGCGGCAGGTGGCCCGCAGGGTCATGCGCCTGCTGTCCGGCTGAAGAACAGGAGCTCACGTGCCGGTCCTCTCCGTGATCGTGCCCTTTCACAACGTCGGCAAGTATCTCGGCCCCTGCCTGGACTCGCTGGCCGCGCAGCGGCTGCGGGACTTCGAGGCGATCTGCGTGGACGACGGCAGCCGCGACGGCGGGGCCGCCGTGGTGGAGGCCAGGGCGGCGGCGGACGGGCGCATCCGCCTCATCCGGCAGGAGAACCTCGGCGTCGGGCAGGCCCGCAACGCGGGCGTGCGGCAGGCGAGCGGCCGCTACCTGGCCTTCGTCGACGGCGACGACACGGTGCCGCCGGCGGGGTTCCAGCGCCTGGTGGCCTCGCTCGAATCGACGGGCTCCGACCTGGCCTGCGGGAACGTCATGCGGCTGCACCGCAACCTGCTCATCCCCTCGTGGGCGCACAAGGAGGCGTTCGCCGAGCCGGCCGAGCGCACCCACATCACCCGCCACCGCCTGCTGATCCGCGACCGCATGCTGTGGAACAAGGTCTACCGGCGCTCCTTCTGGGACGGGCTCGGACTGAGCTTTCCCGACCGGATGTACGAGGACCAGCCGGTAGCCATGGCCGCCCACGTGGGGGCGAACGCGGTGGACGTCCTGCACAAGGTCGTCTACCACTGGCGCCAGCGCGACGAGCCCGGCTCCTCGATCACGCAGCGCCGCCTGGAGCCGGACAACCTGCGCGATCGGCTGCTGTCGGTGCTGGAGACCGCCGCGCTGCTGGACGCGGGAGCGCCCAGGCTCAGGCCGGAGTTCGACCGGGACACGATGGAGATCGACATGGGCGTCGCGGTCGAGGCCATCGCCCGCCTGGGCGCCGCCGCCGGCGACGACCTCGTCGATCTCTGCGTACGGTATCTCGACGGCGTTCCGCGGGCCGTGCTGCGAGACCTGCCGTTCGCGCACCGCCTCCTGGTGCACCTGCTGCACCAGCGCCGCCTGGACGAGCTGGCGAGCACGTTCGCCCAGGTGCGTGACGGCCGCCTGCAGCCCCGGATCAGCTCCGCGGGGATGCTGCGCAAGCGCTGGTACGGCCGGCATCCGGCCTTGCCGGGACGCCTGTCGGAGGTGTCGCAGGAGTTGGGCCTGACAGCCAGGCTGGTGGAGCTGGAGTGGCGCGACGGCGTGCTGTGCGGCGCCGGACGGGCCGGCATGGGCCGGTTCGACGTGGGCGAGTTGGGCCCGATGCGGGTGAGCGTGTGGCTGGAGGAGCGCAGGACCGGCGACCGGCTGCCTCTGTCGGAGGAGAGCGCGTCGCCGGTCTGGGACAGCGTCGAGGTGCCCGACGGCGGCTGTGTGCCGGAGCACGGGTTCCCGTTCCGGTTCGCGTTCGACCCGGCCGCGCTGTCGAGGGGGCGGCTCGCCCGGCTCGGCCACTGGGACCTGCGCGTCCGGCTCAAGGGGCCGGGACTGCGGCTGGAGGGCAGGGTGCGCGGCGATCGCCGGCTCCCGCCGGTCGTTCCGCCGCCGCGCCGCCGCGCCGGGGTGTGGCTGGTCCCGGTGCTCGGCTTCAGAGGCGCGTGGGGGCTGCGGCTGCGCAAGGCGGCGGCACTGGTCGGCGAGTGCCGCATGGACGGCGGTGACCTGGTCATCACGGGGGAGCTGGCCGACCCGGGAGACGGCGAGCCGGTCGTGAGGCTGGTGCGCAGGAGCGACGGCGAGGAGATGTACTTCCCCGTGACGCTGGCCGGGCGCGACTTCCGCGCCCGCGTCCCGCTGGCCGGCATCGACGAGAGCGTCGGCGAGGAGTCGTGGTGGGAGGTCGTCATCGACCAGGGGCAGGCGATCCGGACCCTGGTCCGCGCCCGGGACCTGCCGCCCGCGGACGTCACGGGACGCAACTTCCTCGTCGACAGGAGCGACGACGGCTGCCTCCTGCTGCTGGAGCGCTGAGAGTCAGCCCAGGACGGCCGTCAGGCGTTCGACGACCCGGTCCTGCTGCGCGTCGGTGAGATCGGGGAAGAGCGGCAGCGAGAGCTGCTCGGCGTAGTAGGACTCGGCCGCGGGACACAGCCCCCGCCTGTAGCCGAGGTCCTCGAACACCGGATGCCAGTAGGCCGGCAGATAGTTGACCTGCACGCCGATGCCGGCCGCCCGCATGCGTTCGTAGACCTCGCGCCTGCGGCCGTCGCCGATCCTTACCGGATAGAGGTGCCAGCTGGGGGAGGTGTAGGGCCGCCGGGCGGGCAGCGTGAGGCCAGGCAGACCGGCCAGCAGCGTGTTGTAGCGGGCGACCAGCTCGGCCCGCCTGGCGCGGAACCGCCCGAGCCGCCTCAGCTGGCTCACGCCGAGCGCGCAGAGCACGTCGGGCAGCCGGTAGTTCAGGCCGAAGTCGTGCACCTCCTGGTGCCAGCCGCCGTGGTCCGGGTCGCGCTGCTCGGCCGGATCCCTGACCAGGCCGTGATTTCTGAACCTGGACGCCCTGCCGAATCGCTCCGGGTCGGTCGCCGCGACGGCGCCGCCCTCGGCCGTGGTCACGGTCTTCGTCGGGAAGAAGGAGAACGTGGTGAGGTCGGCGAGCCCGCCCACCGGCCGATCCCTGTAGGTGGAGCCGATGGAGTGGGCGGCGTCGCCGATCAGCAGGGCCCCGCAGCGCACGGCGAGCGCGCGCAGTTCGTCGTAGTCGGCGGGATGGCCCGCGTAGTCCACCGCGGTGATCGCCCGGGTCCGCCCGGTCACCAGGGCGGCGGCGGAGTCCGGGTCGAGGTTGCCGGTGTCGGGCTGGACGTCGGCGAAGACCACCCGGGCGCCGCGCAGCGCGGCGGTGGCGGCCGTGGCCACGAACGTCAGCGGCGAGGTGATCACCTCGTCCCCGGGCCCGATCCCGGCCGCCACGTAGGCCACGTGCAGGGCGGCGGTGCCCGAAGTGACCGCCAGGCAGGGCACGCCGCCCGTCCAGCGGGCCAGCTCCGCCTCGAACCGGCCGACGGCCGGGCCGGTGGTCAGCCAGTCGCCGCGCAGCACCTCGGTGACCGCGCGGACGTCGTCTTCGGCGATGGACTGCCGTCCGTAGGGGAGCATCAGACGCCGGCCGACACCATGGCGCGCAGGTCGTCGACCGACAGCCAGCGGTCGTTGCCGTCGGAGCGGTAGGCGAACCCCTCCGCCAGCGTCTCGCCGCCGGCCGGCGGCACATATCCCCAGTCCGCGACCGTCGGCTGCACCACGTAGCGGTCGGCCAGGCGCAGCGTCCGGCGGCCGTCGTCGGGGCCGATCATCTCCTCGTGCAGCTTCTCGCCCGGCCTGATGCCGACCTCGTAGATCGGGCAGCCCGGCGCCAGCGCGTCGGCCAGGTCGACGATGCGCATGCTGGGGATGCGCGGCACGTAGAGCTCGCCGCCCTGCATCATCTCGAAGGAGTCGACGACGAATCTGACCGCCTGGTCGAGCGTGATCCAGAAGCGGGTCATGCGCTTGTCGGTGATCGGCAGGCTGCCCCCCTCGGCGGCCAGGCGCTGGAAGAACGGCACGACCGAGCCGCGGCTGCCGACCACGTTGCCGTAGCGCACCACGGAGAAACGGGTCTCGTGGCTGGCGGCGTAGTGGTTGGCCGACACGAACAGCTTGTCGGCGACCAGTTTCGTCGCGCCGTACAGGTTGATCGGGCTGGAGGCCTTGTCGGTGGAGAGCGCCACGACCTTGCGCACGCCGCAGTCGATCGCGGCCTCCACCACGTTCTGGGAGCCGCCGACGTTGGTCCTCACGTACTCGAAGGGGTTGTACTCGGCCGTGTCGACCTGCTTGAGCGCGGCCGCGTGAACCACGTACTGGACTCCGTGCATGGCCCTGCTCAGGCGGTCCCGGTCGCGGACGTCGCCGATGAAGTAGCGCAGCCGCTCGTCCTCGCCGAGGAGCTGGCGGAGCTCGTACTGCTTGAGCTCGTCACGCGAGAACACCACCAGCCTGCGCACGGCGAGTGAGTCGAGCGCGTGGCGGATGAAGGCCTTGCCGAAGGAGCCCGTGCCCCCGGTGATCAAGATTGACGATCCACTGAGAATGCTCAAGCGGTCCCCCGAACTCGCGTCTTCGGATCAGAAGCTGGCCGGTAGCATAGCGCGACGAAAAAGTAACGCACGGTCACACGGGGGAATGGGGCTTCGGTGCGTATTGTCGGAATCATTCAGGCTCGCATGGGGTCCACCCGGTTGCCCGGCAAGGTCCTGCGGGACCTCGGCGGCCGGTCGGTGCTGGGGTGGGTGGTGCGTGCCGTACGGCAGGCGCGGGCGGTCGACGAGCTGGTGGTGGCCACCACGACGCAGGCGGTGGACGACGCGGTGGCCGCCGAGTGCCTGGCCCTCGGCGTGGCCTGCCATCGGGGGCCGGTGGACGACGTCCTCACCCGATTCATGCAGGTGGTGGTCCGGTGGCCGGGTGACGCGGTCATGCGCTTCACCGCCGACTGCCCGCTGCTCGACCCGGCGGTGATCCGCGAGGCGGCGCAGGTCTACCGGGCGGTCCCCGGGCTCGACTACGTGAGCACCGGCCTGGCGGGCACGCTGCCGCGCGGGCTCGACGTGGAGATCGTCGGCCTGCCGGCGCTGCGCCGCGCCGACCGGGAGGCCGCCGCCCACCACCGCGCACACGTCACCTCCTACGTCTACTCCCATCCCGGCGACGCCCGGCTGCTCGGGCTCGCCTACCCGCCCGGGGCGGCCGACCTGCGGGTCACCCTGGACACCGAGGACGACTGGCGGCTCATCTCCCGCGTGGTCGGCGAGCTCGGCGACGGGTGCGTCCCGGCGCGGGCGCTGGTGGACTGGCTGCGGGCCAGGCCGGAGGTCCGCCGCCTCAACGCGCACGTCGAGCAGAAGGAGCTGCAGGAGGCGTGAGGGGAGGGCGCGTCGGGATCCGGTGCGACGCCGGGCCCGCGATCGGTGTCGGCCATCTGGTGCGGTGCGTGGCGCTGGCCGAGGAGCTGTGCGCGCGCGGGACCGAGGTGGTCTTCCTCGGTGAGGTGTCCGGGTCGGACTGGGCCGCGGCGCAACTGCGAGCCCGGGGGCTGCCGCTGCTCGCCGCGCCACGGGAGCCCGAGCCGCTGGCGTCACAGGTGTGCGAGCTGGGTCTCGACGCGGTGGTGCTCGACTCCTACACGCTCGCCTCGGGTGCGGGCGCGGCGCTCAGGGCGCGTGGCGCGGTGGTGCTGGCGATCGTGGACGGCGACCCGCTGGGCCAGGAGGCGGACCTCTACCTCGACCAGAACCTCGGCGCCGAGCACCGTCCCTTCCCGCTGTCCGCGCACCGGGAGGGGGTGCGGCTGGCCGGGGCGCGTTACGTGCTGCTGCGTGACAGCGTCCGCCGCAACCGCCGGTCGCCGCACGCGCGGCAGGGGGAGAGCGCGCCCCGGGTGCTCTGCTTCTTCGGCGGCACCGACAGCGCCGGGGTCGCGCCCGCCTGGACGAAGGCGCTGCACGCGACGGGACTGCCGTTCGCGGCCACGGTGATCAGCCCGGCCCCCTTCCAGGCGGGGGGCCGCGTCCGGGTGATCCCGCCGACCGACAGTCTGCCTGAGCTGATGGCGGCCGCGGACCTGGTGATCACCGCCGCCGGGTCCGCGAGCTGGGAGCTGCTCCACCTGGGAGTTCCCGCCGCGCTGACCTGGGTGGCCGGCAACCAGCTCGTCGGCTACGAGGCACTGGTGAGTGGCGGCCTGGCGGCGGGGCTCGGGCCCGAGCCCGGCCCGGCCGCCGTGGCCACGCTGGCCGGCCTGCTCGCCACGCCGGCTCTGCGAGCGGAGTACGGCAAGCGGGGCAGGGACCTGGTCGACGGCCGGGGCCGCGAACGGGTCGCCGACGCCCTCCTGGAGGTCAGACGAGATCCCAGGTGAGCGGGGTGCCGAGCGGAGCGTCGCGGGTGAAGCGGCGGCCCCTCACCTCGGCCGCGGCCTCGGGCGGCAGACCGCCGGCGGGCCGGATGGAGCGCACGTTCAGCTCCGTCACGGGCTCGCCCGCCCGCACGTCCCGCACCACGTACAGGGACCGGCGAAAGCGCAGCCCCTCCCGCTCTGAGGCGCGCGGCCCGATGACCGGGTCGCCCAGCGACTGCCAGGCCCGCTCGCTCTCCACGACCAGCGCCGCGAGCTCGGCCGGCTCCAGCGAGAACGCGGAGTCGACCCCGCCGTCCGCCCGCGACAGCGTCACGTGCTTCTCGATCAGGCAGGCGCCCAGGGCGACGGCCGCGAGCGCGGCGCCGAGCCCTGGGGTGTGATCGGAGATGCCGGTGACGGCGCCGGTGATCCCGGCGAGCAGCGGGAGCGAGCGCAGGTTGCTCTCGGCCGGCGAGGCGGGGTAGGAGGCGGTGCAGGACAGGACGGCGAGCTGGTCGCAGCCGGCGTCCCTGGCGGCCTCGACCGCCGCGTGGATCTCGCCGATGGAGGCCATCCCGGTGGAGATGACGAGCGGCTTGCCGGTGGCGGCGGCCAGCCTGATCAGGGGCAGGTCGACGATCTCCGACGAGGCGATCTTGTAGGCGGGCGCGTCGAGCCTCTCCAGCAGCTCCACGGCCGTGGGGTCGAAGGGCGAGGAGAACGGGATGAGCCCGCGTTCGCGCGCCCTGGCGAACAGGGGCTCGTGCCAGTCCCAGGGCGTGTGGGCACGCTCGAAGAGCTGGTAGAGGCGCTCGCCGCCCCACAGCTCGTGCCCGTCGCCCAGGCGGAAGGCGGGGCCGTCGGCGTCGACGGTGATCGTGTCCGGGCGGTAGGTCTGCAGCTTCAGGGCGTGCGCGCCGCTGCCGGCCACCGCGTCCACGATCGACAGCGCGCGATCGAGGCTGCCGTTGTGGTTGCCGGACATCTCGGCGATGACGAACGGCGGCTCGCCGGCTCCGATGGTCCGGCCCGCGATCTGGATCATGTGCTTTCCCCTCTGGTCAGCTCGATGGCGACGACCTCCCGGCACAGCCCGGCCAGCTTCAGCTCGTACGCGGCCACCTCGGCGAACCCGAACCGGCGGTGCAGCCGCCTGACCGGCTCGTTGCAGGCGAGCACCTCGCCGCGCAGCGTGGTCAGGCCAAGTGGCCCGAAGGCGTGCTCGATCGCCGCCCGCTCCAGCCCGATCCACGCGGCGAGCAGCGCGCCCGACCCCTCCAGCCCGGCCAGGTCCAGATAGAAGGCCCAGTCGGCGCTCCGCCTGCCGGGGACGAGGCCGGAGAAGGACACCACTCCGGCGGCGACTCCCTGGTGCTCGTAGATCAGCGCCCGCCTGGCCGGGTCGCCCTTCACCGCGGTCCACCAGCGGGCGTGCTCGGCCTCGCTGATCACGTGGGTGGTGAAGCTCGACGCCCGCACCCGCGGGTGGTTGCGCCAGTGGCGCATCGCGGGGAGTTCGTGCTCCTCGACGGGTCTGAGCACCGGCTCTCCTTACGTACTGTGCTCGATTCATTGCACAACGTAGCGTAAAGAATCGCTTCTTCGCGGGGTCGTCGCGGCATCCTGCCCTCATCCCACCCCAGCGAACGAAGGAGTGCTCGGCATGATCCCCCTGCTCAGCATCATCGTCCCGATCTACAACGTAGAGCCGTACCTCGCCGAATGCCTGAAGTCCCTGGCCGCCCAGACGCTGGAGGACTTCGAGGTCATCATGGTCGACGACGGCTCGCTCGACGGCAGCAGGCGGCTGGCCGAGGACTTCGCCTGCCGCGACGCCCGGTTCGTCCTGCTGGACCAGCCGCACCAGGGCCCCGGTCCCGCCCGCAACCTGGGCGTGCGGCATGCCAGCGCCCCCTACCTCGCCTTCGCCGACGCCGACGACGTCGTCCCGCCCGGGGCGTACGACCTGCTCGTGGGCTCGTTGCAGGAGACCGGCTCGGACCTCGCGTGCGGCGCGGTGCTGCGGATCGAGGACGGCGAGCCGGGGCCGTCATCGCTGCACGAGAAGGTGTTCAGGCGGCGGGTGCTGTGCACGCACATCATGGACAGGCGCTCGCTCGTCAGGGACCGCACGGTCTGGAACAAGGTCTACCGGACGGACTTCTGGCGCCGGCGCAGGCTGGAGTTCCCCGCCGGGATCTACGAGGACGTGCCGGTGGCCATGCGCGCCCACGTCCTGGCCACGAGCGTGGACGTGCTCGACGACGTCGTCTACCACTGGCGCAGGCGCGACAGCGGCGAGGTCTCGATCACCCAGCGGCGCACCGAGCTGTCCAACCTGGCCGAACGCCTGGCAGCCATCCGCTCGGTGCGCGCCTTCCTCGACGACACGGCGCCCGAGCTGCTGGACACCTTCGACGGCCTGGTGCTGGAGAAGGACATCCTCTTCCTCTTCCAGGCGCTGGAGAGCGGCGTCGACGCCGGGCCGGTGCTCGATCTGGCCAGGCAGTGGGTGGCCGAGTTGAGCCCCGCCGCCCGCGCCGCCGCGCCCTCGCTGCGGCGGCTGGAACTTCACCTGGTGCAGCGCGGCCTGATCAAACAGCTGTGCCGGGTGCGCAACTTCAGGCGAGCCTCGCCCGAGGGCACCCGCATCGTGCCGCGCGGCTGGCGCGAGACGAAGTGGTACGGCGACTACCCGTACTTCCGCAACCGCAGGCTCGCCATCCCCGACGAGGTGTACGACGCGCAGGCGGAGCTCAAGCTGCTGGCCACCGTCGACGAGTGCGAGTGGACGGGCCAGGAGTTCCTGCTGCGCGGGCAGGTGGCGATCCATCGGGTCAAGCGGCGGCTGGACAAGCTGAACGTGTGGCTCACCGACGGCAGTCAGAAGGTGCCGCTGGAGGTCAAGCGGGCGGGCAAGTGGGGGTTCGTGGCCACGGTCGATCCGCGGCGGCTGCAAGGCGGCGGCCCGACGTGGAAGCTGCAGACGCGCGTGGAGATCCGGGGCCTCGTGTTCAAGGGCGGGTTCCGCGACGGAGAGAAGAACGGGGCCTGGCGGCTTTCGGTGGCGGGATGGTCAAGAAGAGGCATGGACATCCCCCAGTAGTTCCAGAGAGTAATAGTTCAAACGCGACCTGTGGCCATGCTGGAGTCCATGAGGACCTATTCGCTCGATGACGTCCACGAGACACGCAAGCGGAGAGACTCCTGGTGGACCGTGTACTTCGTGGACCCGGTCGCCTGCCGGGTCGCGCTCGTGGTCGCCAACCGCACTCAGATCACGCCGAACGAGCTCACGGTTTTCTCGCTGGTCCTCGGCACGATCTCGGCCGCGTTCCTGGCGACGGACCGGTTGGCGGCCGGTGCGGTGCTGTTCTACCTGAGCTTCATGATCGACTGCGTTGACGGCAAGATCGCCAGGCTCAAGGGCACGGGGACGCCCTTCGGGCTCTGGCTGGACTACGTCGGTGACCGGGTCCGGGTGGTGCTGTGCGCGGCCGGGCTCGCCTACGGGCAGTACGCGCTGACGGGGGACGCCGGGTACATCGTGCTCGGCGCGACGGTGGCCGTGCTGGACCTGTTCAGGTACGTCAACGCGCCGCAGATGAAGCGTGTCCGCGAGGTCATCAGGGAGGGGCGGGCCGAGGCGGAGGTGGAGCCGGGGCTGGTGCCGGCGCCGAGGGAGGGGCGGCCGGTTCGCCGGATGCCCTCCTTCATGAGGCGGCTCAACAGGTTTCTGGCCCGTCGCCGCGTCCGTTCGCACCTCATCAGCGGCATCGAGTTTCACGCCGCGGTGTTCGTGATCGCGCCACTCATCGGGGCTCCGGCGCTGATCCCGATCTCGGTGGTGGCCAGCGTGCTGCTTCTCGCCAACGAGATCTTCCTTGTCTACCGGATGTGGCTCTTCGCGCGCAGGCACAGCGTGCCCCGGGAGAGCCGAGAGCACGTTCTCGTCTAAGTTTCGGGGGTTAGTACGACATGTCCGACCGGCCAGTATTCGTCATCGGCTGCCCGCGCTCCGGCACCACGATGCTGCAGCTCATGCTCCACTCGCACCCGCGGCTCGCGGTGCCGCCCGAGACGCGGTTCCTCATGCCCGCCTACTACCGGCGCCGCTCGTTCGGCGACCTGCGCGTCGCCTCGCGCCGCCGCTCGCTGGCCGAGTGGATCGCGAGCGACCGCAGCACCAAGTTCCGTGAACTCAAGATCGACAGGGACGAGTTCGTCCAGCAGTGCGTCGACGGCCCCGGCTCGCTCGGCTCGGTGATCGGCACGGCGTTCAAGATGTACGCCGACCGGTTCGGCAAGGCCCGCTGGGGCGACAAGCGGCCCAGCTACGTCAAGCACACCGACCTGCTGCTCAGGCTCTTCCCCGACGCCCAGTTCATCCACCTGATCAGGGACGGCCGCGACTGCGTGGCCTCGCTGAAGGAGATGCCCTGGTACACGCTGGACTCCTTCCACGCCGTCTCCACCTGGGCCGAGGCCATCGACGCGGGCGACAAGCTGAGGCGGACGCTGCCCCAGGACAGCTACTTCGAGCTGCGCTACGAGCACCTCACCGACGACCCGTCGACCGAGCTGAAGAAGCTGTGCGAGTTCCTCGGCGAGGACTTCGCGCCCGCCATGGTCTCGCCGCGCGAGGCGGCCAGCATCGCCGTGCCCGCCCACAAGGTCTGGCACAGCAACACGCACAGCGAAGTCACCCGGAGCCGGGTGGGCAGCTGGGCCAAGCGGTTGGAAGCCTGGGAGATCGCGCTCTGCGAGCAGATGCTCGGCGACCGGCTGGAGGCCAACGGCTACGAGCTCACCGGGGCGGCGCCGGCGGCCAAGGAGCACATCGCGACCTGCCAGAAGACGATGCAGAAGCGCCGGGCCAGCCGCATGCGCAAGGCCATGCGCGACCGCTTCAACCGGCTGCGCGAGCCCAGCCCCGTGGCGGCCATGCTGACCACCGGCCAGCGGGCGCTGGCGGGTGTCCCGCACCAGCGCAACGAGTCGCCGGAGCTGGCCGAGCGAGCCGGCTGAGCTCGCCGCGCCGACAACGCTGGGAGCGTGCACGGTTCAGCGCTCGATGTGCTGGAACAGCGACTCCCAGCGGTCCAGGACGTGGTCGAGGCGGAAGGCCTCGGCCCCGGCCCGAGCGGCGGCGCCCACCCGCCGCCGCTCCCGCTCCGACCCCATGAGCCTGCCCAGCTCGGCACCGAAGGCGTCCACGTCCCCGGGCGGGACCAGCACCGGGCCCGCCGACCGGACCCCGCCCGACACGTCGAACGCCACGGCGGGCACCCCGTAGGCGGCGGACTCCAGCAGCACGATCGGCAGGCCCTCGTGCTCGCTGGTCACCGCCAGGACCGAGGCGTCCAGATACTCCTCCGGCATCAGCGAGGCGGGCACCCGTCCCCTGAAGACCACCCGGTCCACCACCCCTTCACGGGCCGCGTGCGCGCGCAGCCGTTCCAGCTCGGCGCCGTCGCCGATGAGATGCAACTGCCACGGCCGCGGCGCGCCCGACCTGGCGAAGGCGCTGATCAGCCGGTCGAACCGCTTGACCCCTTCCAGCCGGCCCACGCCCAGCACCCGAGGCGTCGTCAGCGGCGACGTCTCCTCCGGCCACGCGGCCAGTGGGTTCGGCAGCGCCCAGGCGTTGGGCAGCAGCGCGTGCTCCGAGAACAGCCAGGCGTCGTCGTCGCTGAGGAAGACGGCCTGGTCGAGATCCGGGTAGTGCCTCCTGATCGAGCCGAGGTGCCAGCAGCCGCGGGCGTGCTCGTACGAGCCGTGGTACTGGCCGATCGGCCGCAGCGAGCCGGGCAGCAGTCCTGACAGACGGCTCACCACCGACGGCGAGGTCAGCACCGCGTACCCCGGCCGCATCGGGCCGAGCAGTTCCCTGAGCCGGTTGTCGGCCAGCCTGCGGGCCAGCCCGCCCTGCGGGCCCACCCGGCCCCGGCTGATCACGTGCTGCCGGTAGCGGGGCTCGTCGACGTAGCGGAACGGCGCATCGGCCCGGTGCAGGCCGATCACGTGCACCTCGTGGCCGCGCTCCGCGAGTCCCTGGGCGAGCGTGTGCGTCACCTGCTGGGTGCCGCCGAGCGTGTCGGCGTCCAGGCAGGCGAAGACGACGTTCACCGCTCGCTCCCCACGAAGAAGTCGCCCACGATCCTGGCCGCCGCGTCCCCCCGCTCGTCCGCGCACCACAGTTCGCGGAAGGCCGCGTAGCGGCCGGAGTGGGCGGCGTGCACGGCGGGCAGGTCGCGCAGCTTGCCGATCAGCTCCTCGCTCGTGGTCACGCACGGTCCCGGGGCGATCGACGGCAGGTCGTGGTAGACGCCCCGCTCCGACAGCCGGTACTCGTCCCAGTCGTCGATGAGGAACAGCATCGGCTTGCCGGTCAGCGCGTAGTCGCACATCACCGACGAGTAGTCCGTCAGCAGCGCGTCCGACGCGAGCATCAGGTCGTTGATCTCCGGGTAGGAGCCGGCCGGCCGGACGAAGTGCCGCAGATGTTCCGGTGGCCGGTAGCGCTCCACCGGGTGCGTACGCAGGATCAGCACCCACTCGCCGGCCAGCTCCTTCGCCATGAGCTCCAGGTCCGCCCGCACCGACCGGCCGCTGCCCTTGGCCCGGTCGCGGTAGGTGGGCGCGTACAGAAGGATCTTGCGGCCGGTCGGGATCTCCAGCCGCCGCCTGACGTCGTCCGTGGCCTCGCCGCGCACGAGCGCGTCGCAGCGCGGCGTGCCGCACCTGTAGACCCGGCCCGTGTAGCCGTTGGACGGCAGGAAGCAGCGGGAGAACTCGGCGCTCGGCGAGACCAGCGCGTCCCATCGGGCCACGGCGGCCCGCCACTGCGCGCGCGGCTTGTCGAAGTCGCTCCGCAGGTCGGGCGCGTCGAACCCGATGGACTTGATGCCCTGCCCGTGCCAGGTCTGCAGATAGCGGGTACGGCGCGGCTTGGGATAGTCGAGCGGGAAGCCGTGGCTGTCCACCCAGTAGCCGGCGCGGGCCATGGCCCAGACGTAGGCCCAGCTCCCGCGCCGCACCAGGCGGGCGTCTTCGGGGAAGTTGCGGCGGCATCTGGCCACCGACCAGACGACCTCGATCGGCAGCCCGCGCCTCCTCAGCTCCTCGTAGATGGCGCGCGGGCTGCCGGTGTAGCCCTTGCCGACGTCGGCCTCGAACAGCGCCAGGTCCCCGCGCTGCGGGAGCACCCTGATCAGCACCTTGTAGACGCGCAGCTTCATCGCGGGGGTGCTGAGCCTCCTCAGCACCCCGCGTTTGATCCGCCGCAGCAGGGACCGCCTGCCCGGGGTCGCCCGCACGCACAGGTAGGCCGCGTAGCCCTCCGCCTTCACCGTGCAGCCCGGCAGCTCGATGGGTTTCATGGTGGACTCGACCACCAGCCGGTCGGTGGTGGTGTGGCCGTCGCTGAGCCGGGTGAAGCCGACGCGCGGGTCACACCTGCCCGACGGACTGAACGTGACCTCGCTGACGTACCCGCCCTCACCCGAGGGCTGCGGTCTCAACGGGATCCGCCGCCTGCCGAGCTGCAGGAACGCCTCCCACTCCACGGGCAGCACACCGAACGGGTCGTAGGTGTGCACGGTCATCCGCACCCGGTCGCCGTCGCGGGCGATCTCGGCCACCTCGTGCCGCAACCGCGTCGCCGAGTACGGCAGCTCGGCCAGGCGCAGCTCGGTGATGTCCATCCCGGGGGAGACCGTGGTGCCCCAGTAGGTGCGGCCGTCGGCCCGCACCGTGGCGCGCGGCGCGGCCCTCGCGCCCGTCAGCGAGCCCGCGGCGATGCGCAGGTCGTCGATCCGGTCGTCGAGGATGAGGTGGCAGCAGACCCGGTCCATCGGCTCGGCCCGGTCGAGCACCTCGGGTGCCACCTCCTCCAGATACGGCCTGACGACCGCGGCGAACTCCTTGATCCAGACCCGGTCTCTGGTGGGCAGCGGGTTGAGGTAGACACGCAGGTCCTGGCGCAGGAAGCGGAACTGGCGCGCGGGCACGAGGTCGTCCGCGCCGTGCGCGCGCAGGATGTCGTCACTCAACCGGGCCGCGATGACGCGCTGGCGCACGTTGGACATCTCTTTGATGCTGAGCGAGATGGAGGTGCCGCCGGGTTCCCGGTGCCAGTGGTAGACCACCCACGGCACCACCGCGAACCGGCGGGCCAGCGCGTACAGCTTGGTGGCGAAGGGGTGGTCCTCGTAGTGGATGTCCTCGGGGAAGCGCAGCCCGGCGTCCCTGAGGAAACGGACGTCGTACAGCTTGTTGGTGCTGAAGGAGTCCAGGAAGAGCGCCGGCTCCTCGCGGATGCCCTCGACCACCCGCCGCCTGGCGAACAGCGTCGGGTAGTACGCCTGCAGCCGTCCGCTCGACTCGTACAGCCGCGAGATCTGGCCGGACACGAAGTCGGCGCCGGTCCGCTCGATCTCGGTGACCAGGCTCTTGCAGGCGTGCCTGGGCAACTCGTCGTCGCTGTCGAGGAACATCACGTACGGCGCGGCGGCGGCGTCCAGGCCGTCGTTCCTGGGGGCGCCGCAGCCGCCGCTGTTGGACTGCCTGCGCAGGTAGCGCACGCGGGGGTCGCCCGCCGCGAGCTCGGCGGCGACCTCGGGGGTCTCGTCGGTGCTCGCGTCGTCGACGACGATCACCTCCAGGTCGCGCAGCGACTGGCGGAGCACCGAACGCACGGCCCTGGGCAGGCGGCGCGCATCGTTGTAGGTGATCACGACAACGGTGCAGTCCGGCATGCCATCCCCCCGAGTGTCACGACGTGGGGTTAGGCATTCCCTCAGTTCAGGCGATGTGTCCGGACTTGATCGTGTTTTTGCCGAAAATCAGCGCATAAGCCGGCGGATCACCCAGCCGATGAGCAGCAGCGCTGCGAGCGCCACCAGCACCGGCGCGACCCGCTTGAGCAGCGGCCTCCCGGCGATCTCCAGCAGGTCGAGCGCCTCCTCGTCAGGCGTGAGCGAGGTGCGCAGCGTGCCCGCCGGGCGCACGTCCTGGTCCGGCCCGGGAACGGCGGCCAGGTGACGTTCGGCCGAGCCGTCGTCGGCCGGCGCCTCCCTGGGCGTCTCGGGCACCGGCTCCGCGAGCAGCTCGGCGAGGTTGGCGGCGAACCGGTCGATCAGCTTCGAGCCGACCTCGGCCATCACCCCGCGCCCGAACTGCGCGGGCCGGCCCGTCACGTTGAACGACGTCTCCACGGCCACCACCGTCGAGTCGTCACCGGGAGTCAGCCGCGCCTTCACGGTCGCGGCCGCGGTGCCGGAACCCCGCGCCTCCTTGCCCGACGCCTGCAGCGTGAGCGTGTGAGAGTCCTTGTCCACGTCCTCGAACCTGGCCGAGCCACGATAGGTGACGGTGATCGGTCCGACCTTGACCTTCATCCTGCCGGTGAACTCTTCGCCCTCGAAGATGTCCAGCGTCGCCCCGGGCAGGCACGGCGCGACCCGCTCGACGTCGAGCAGCACCGCCCAGGCCTGCTCGATCGGAACCGGGACAGTGAACTCGTGCTCGAACCGCATCGCCATCGATCCGCTCCTTCCCGCTGGTTGCGAGCGTACGTGCCGTGGGGGCGCCCCGGAAGAGGTGCGCCCCCACGGAAACAGGCTTCAGACGGACCCGGCGGCGGTCCGCACGGCCCGGTGCGTCAGCACCCGCGCCAGGTGCCTGCGGTAGTCAGGCTGAGCGTGCAGATCGCCGGGCGGCGCGGTGTCGGCCGCCGCCTCCTCGCACGCCTGCCGTACCTGGCCGCCCAACTCCATGCCCTGCAGCGCGGTCTCGGCCCCGCGAGCCCGCAGGGGCGTCGGAGCCATGTTCGTCAGCGCGATCCTGGCCTCCTGGATCGCGCCGTTGGAGCGTCTGACGGCCGCCGCCACACCGACGATCGCCCACGCCTGTGCCGTGCGGTGGAACTTCTCGTAGTGGAAGCCCCACCCGGCCCCGAGCTTCGGGATCTTCACCCCGGCCAGGATCTCGCCCTGCCGCAGCGAGGACTCCAGGTAGTCGAGGAAGAACTCGGCCGCCGGGATCTCCCGCTCGCCGTCCGCCGACCTGGCGACGAAGACGGCGTCCAGGGCCAGCGCCACCGCAGGCAGGTCGCCTGCCGGATCGGCGTGCGCCAGCGAGCCGCCGAACGTTCCGCGGTGCCGTACAGCCGGATCCGCGACCGTCGCGGTGGCGAGCGCCACGAGCGGGCAGTCGGCGTTGACCACCCCGGAACGCAGCACCTCGTCGTGCGTGGCCATCGCGCCGATGAAGACGTGGTCGCCGCGGTCGTGCACGCCCGCCAGCTCCGGCAGGCGGCCCACGTCGACCAGCTTGGACGGGTACGCCAACCGCAGCCGCAGCAGCGGAAGCAGCGACTGCCCGCCCGCCAGCACCTTGGCGTCCTCGTCCGAGGCGAGCTCCTGGCACGCCTGCGCGAGCGAGCCGGGACGCACATAGTCGAACCGCACCGGGATCATCGCCGTGCTCCTTCCACTGCCCGCCAGACCCGCTCGGGCGTGCAAGGCATCGTGATGTCCCGCACGCCGAGCGGGCGCAGGGCGTCCACGACGGCGTTGACGACGGCCGGCGTGGAGGCGATGGCGCCCGCCTCGCCGACGCCCTTGGCGCCCAGCGGGTTGCTCGTGGCGGGCGTCTCGGTCCGGTCGGTCATGAAGTCCGGCAGGTCCGCCGCCGTCGGCAGCAGGTAGTCGGCGAGCGTGCTGGTCAGCAGGTTGCCCTCCGCGTCGTACACGGCCTCCTCGAACAGCGCCTGCGCGACGCCCTGGGCGATGCCGCCGTGCACCTGGCCCTCGACGATCAGCGGGTTCACCACCTTGCCGACGTCGTCGACGGCCACGTACGAGCGGATCTTCACCTTGCCCGTCTCGGTGTCGACCTCGATGGCGCACAGGTGGGTGCCGTGCGGGAAGGAGTAGTTGTCCGGATCGAACGTGGCGTCCGAGTCCAGCCTGGCCTCCACCCCGTCGGGCAGGTCGTGCGCGGTGAACGCCGCGAACGCCAGCTCCTGGATCGTCTGCTGCGAGTCGGTGCCCCGCACCTTGAACGCGCCGTCGGCGAACTCCAGGTCGTCGGGCGAGCACTCGAGCACGTGCGCGGCCAGTTTGCGGGCCTTCTCCCTGACCTTCTCGCACGCCTGCAGCACGGCGACACCGCCGATGACCAGCGAGCGCGAGCCGTAGGTGTCCATGCCCTTGTGCGAGATCGCGGTGTCGCCGTGGAGCACCGTGATGTCCTCGAACGGCACCCCCAGCGCGTCGGCCGCGATCTGGCTCCACGCCGTCGCGTGCCCCTGGCCGTGGGGTGAGGTGCCGGTGATGACCTCGACCTTGCCGGTGGGCAGCATGCGGACCGAGCCGTGCTCCCAGCCGCCCGCCGCGAACCGGGCGTCCTTCAGCAGGCGGGAGGGGGCCAGCCCGCACATCTCGGTGTAGGTGCTGACGCCGATCCCGAGCTGGACGGGGTCGCCCCTGTCGCGCCGGTCGGCCTGTTCGGCCCGGAGCTTGTCGTACCCGAACAGCGACATCGCCTTGTCGGTCGCGGCCTCGTAGTTGCCCGAGTCGTACGTCAGGCCGGAGATGGTGGTGTAGGGGAACTCCTCATGCTTGATCCAGTTGCGTCGCCGCACCTCCACCGGGTCGGCCTTCAACTCGGCCGCCAGCTCGTCCATGATCCGCTCGATGGCGAAGGTGGCCTCGGGCCGGCCCGCGCCCCGGTAGGCGTCGGTCGGCATCTTCGTGGTGAACACGCCGGTGCAGCCGAACTCGTAGGCGTCCATCTTGTAGATGGCGTTGAACATCGTCGCGCCGAGCAGAGGGATGCCCGGTGTGAGCAGCACCAGGTAGGCGCCCATGTCGGCCAGCAGGTCCACGCGCAGCCCGCGGATGCGCCCGTCGGCCTCGGCCGCGAGCTGGATGTGCTGGATCTGGCCGCGGCCCTGGTGGACGGTCATGTTGCCCTCGGAGCGCGACTCGTTCCACTTGACCGGCTTGCCGAGCCTGCGGGTGAGCAGCAGGCACAGCACCTCTTCGGCGGTGACCTGCAGCTTGGTGCCGAACCCGCCGCCCACGTCCGGCGCGATCACCCTGAGCTTGTGCTCGGGAATGCCGGTGGTCATGGCCAGCATCACCCGCAGCACGTGCGGGATCTGCGTGGACGACCACAGGGTGAAGGAGTCGCCGTCGGTGGCGGCCACCACCGCCCTGGGCTCCATGGCGGCGCCGATCAGGCGCTGCTGCACATACGTCCTGTCGATGACGACGGGAGCGTCCCTGAAAGCGGCGTCGATGTCACCGGAGGTGATCTTCATCGTGTACGCCCGGTTGCCCTGCTCGTGCACCTTCGGGCTGTCCTCGGCCAGGGCCTCGTTCAGATCGACCACCGCGGGCAGCGGCTCGTAGTCGATCTCGATCGCCTCCAGCGCGTCGGCCGCCAGATAGCGGTCCGTGGCGACCACGCAGGCCACCGCCTCGCCCACGTACCGGACCTCCGACACCGCCATCGGCGGGTGGTCCGGGATCACCAGATCCTCCGTTACCGGCCAGGCGCACGGCAGGCTGCCCTGCTCCTCGGCGAGATCCTGGCCGCCGAACACGGCGACCACCCCCGGCAGGCCGCGCGCCCCCGACACGTCCACCCTGGTGATCCTCGCGTGCGCCATCGGGCTGCGCAGGAAGGCCACGTGCAGCATCCCCGGCTGCTGCAGGTTGTCGGTCCACTGGGTGCGCCCGGTCAGCAGCCGGGCGTCCTCCTTGCGCTTCCTCGCTCTGCCGACCTCGGTCATGGGGTCCTCACCGCCTGCCCCATCTCCTGCGCGCCCCGACGTACCGCGCGGACGATGTTGCAGTAACCGGTGCACCTGCAGAGATTGCCCTCCAGGCCTTCCCTGATGGCCTCCTCCGACGGCTCAGGTGTGTCCCTGAGCAGGTCGATCGCGGCCATGACCATGCCGGGCGTGCAGTAGCCGCACTGCAGCGCGTGTTCCTCGTGGAAGGCCCGCTGCATCGGATGCATCGAGCCGTTCGCGCCCAGGCCCTCGATGGTGACGACATCGGAGCCGTCGGCCTGCACGGCCAGCACCGAGCAGCTCTTGACGGTCTTGCCGTCGAGCATCACGGTGCAGGCGCCGCAGTTGCTGGTGTCGCAACCGACAGGGGTGCCGGTCTTGCCCAGCCGTTCTCGTAGTAGGTGAACGAGGAGGAGTCGCGGCTCGACATCCTCCTCGTAGGCGATCCCGTCGACGGTGACGGTGATTCGGGGCATACGTCCTCCCTCAGGAGCAGGGGGAAAGGCGGACAACGCCAACGTACGCCCGGGTTTTTCCCGGTCAAGGGTTACTTACCGCGGATCACCCTGGCGAGGATCGACACGAGCCCCGCGAAGCCCAGCCCCACCACCGTGACCGGCAGCAGGACCAGCGGATCCGTGATCGAACGGGTCAGCACCAGGATGCCGAGCACGATGAAGAGAATGCCGCTCAGCAGCGCCATCCAGTCCGTCCGGTGCAGCCGGCGGGGCCTGTCGAGGTCACGCGGCACGCCGCACCTCCATGTCGCCGAGGCCGCCCTTGAGGTTCAGCACGATCGTGGCGACTTCGCCCTTCGGTGTCACCTCGGGGTCGAGCACCTTGTCGAACTGGACGTCCACGCCGCCTCGCAGCGACTGGTCCACCTGGATGTCACCGATCTTGTTGGTCGCGTGCACCTCCACCCTGGCCGTGGACGGCACGATCACGTCCAGCTGGCCCACCGAGATCGAGGCGTTGAACGTCACGCGCGAGCCCGGGTCGAGCCGGAGCTCCGACAGGTCGAGCGTGCCGTCGCCCACGCCCACGTCGTAGAGCCTGCTCGACTCCGCCGCCCTGGTCGGGTGCCAGACGGACGCGCCCACCTTCGACGGCAGGCCGCCGAACATCAGGCCGACCCCGATCAGCACCGCGACCACGGTGCCCGCGGCCACCAGACCGGCGCCCCGGCCCCACCAGGCCGCGATCAGCAGGCCGCCGCCGATGGTGACGAGCACCGCACCGGCGACGATCGTGGGATGCACTCCCGTGGGTGATGCGGCCTGCACCGCCACGACGATCCCTCCAATGATGATTGCCAGCAGGATGGTGATGGCGCCGATGAACGACTTGGGGCGCCTCACGCGCGGCGGCGTGACCGGCCGGCCGTACAGGGCGGGGTCGTACGGCGAGTAGCCGGCCCGCCTCGTCGGATCGAGTGGCTGGTACGGGCCCCGCGGCGCGAACGGCTCGCCGTAGGCGGCGTGCGTGGCGGTCCTGGGCTCCAGGCGGCGATACGGCTCCTCGCGCGGCTCGTTGTACGGCTCCCCGTACGACTCCTCGCGCGTCTCCCCGTCGGTCTTGTCGTACGTCTCCTCGAACGGCGGAACCTTGTCCCGCGGGGGCTCCGCGGCGGCCGTCGGGAACCGAGCCGTCTCGGCGGCGGGCGCGTCAGGCTCGGGGACCGTCAGGTCCTCGGACGCCTCCGGCGCGGAGGTCGCGTGGACCGCCGCGGCGGGCTCGGCGAACGGGTCCGGGGGAGCGGGCCGCGCCATCGGCACCGACGACACGTCCTTCGCGGGCGGCTCGGCCAGGTCGTCCGGACGCGATCTGCGGTTGAGGCGCTCGGGCATGGAGCGGGCGAGCCCGAGCAGGTCCACGCCCGCGGCATGCGCGGCCAGCAGCGCGATGGCCAGCACCAGGCCGACCACCAGCGTGCCGGTGTCGAGCCAGACCGTGGACAGGTTGAGGCCGAGGCCGAGTGCCAGCACCGCGGTCATCAGCGCCAGCACCGTGTCGGCGTCGAAGTCGCGGCGGGTCCACTGCTCGATGAGGCCGGGCTTGCCGTTCGGCTCCTTCATCAGCAGGAACGCCGCGATGTAGAGGAACAACCCGATGCCCGAGCCGAACAGGAGCATGGCGAATCCCACGCGGAACACCACGGGGTCGATGCCGGTGTGCCGCCCCAGGCCGGCACAGACTCCCATGAGGAATCGCCCCTCACTGCTGCGTCGCAGCGTGTGGGGGGGAGCGGCCGGTTCCCTGGGCGGTGCTTGCGTCATGCCACCATCGTGGACCCTGTGGACAGTGAACTGCATCCGGGACACCCCTGACCCGACCCGGGGGTTGTTCCCTGATGCCCCGAACGGCCATGACATGTGACGATGGCGATGTTATGGCTGACCAGAAGACTCTCGCCGAGCCCGGCGCCGACGCGCCCTTCCGCCGCATGATGCGCCCCAGGCAGGGCCGCCTAGTCGGCGGCGTCGCCCAGGGGCTCGCCTCGCAGCTCAAGCTCGATCCTGTGGTGCTCAGGCTGATGTTCGTGCTGCTCAGCGTGGTCGACGGGGTCGGCATGGTCGCTTACGCGGTGCTCTGGATGATCACGCCGCGCGAGCCGCAGGAGGGCCAGCAGGCACCGGCCCGCGACTGGAGCCAGCTGGCCGCGTTCACCGCGATCGGCGTGGCCCTGTTCGCGTTCGGCTTCCTGACCGGCGCCTCCCGGGGAGGCATCGGCATGCTGCCGTTCGCCGTCGGCGGCATCGGCGGGCTCATCCTGTGGCAGCAGGCCGATCCCGAACGCCGCAAGAACTGGGTGAGCGGAGCCACCAAGAGCATCCGGACCAACCGGGTGCGCACGCTGCTCGGCGTCGTGCTCGTGGTCGTGGGCGCGATCGGCTTCCTCGTCGTGGAAGGACAGCTGCAGGAAGCCGGGCAGGGCCTGCTGTTCACGGCCGTGGTGGTCGGCGGGCTCCTGGTCATCGCCGCCCCGTGGCTGGCCGGCCTGTGGAAGGAGCTGCAGCTCGAACGGCGCGAGCGCATCAGGCAGGAGGAGCGGGCCGAGGTCGCCGCGATGGTGCACGATTCGGTGCTGCACACGCTCACCCTGATCCAGCGCGTCGCGCACGATCAGCGCGAGGTCACCCGCCTGGCCCGCGCCCAGGAGCGCGACCTGCGCAACTGGCTCTACCAGCCGGCGCAGGACGCCGACGCGACGCTCGCCGCCGCCGTGCGCAGGATCGCCGCCGAGGAGGAGGACGCGCACAGCGTGCCGATCGAGGTCGTCTGCGTGGGCGACATCGATCTCGACGCCCAGGGCAGGCTCACCGCCACGCTCAAGGCCGCCCGGCAGGCGATGGTCAACGCCGCCAAATACTCTGAGAGCTCATCCATCTCCGTTTACGCGGAGGTAGAGGGTGAAACAGTCACGATTTTCGTGAAGGATCGGGGTAAGGGTTTCGATCTCGAGTCGGTGCCGGTGGACAGGATGGGGATCAGGGAGTCCATCATCGGCAGGATGGAACGCCACGGCGGCACGGCGAGACTACGCACCGAACCTGGTGAGGGCACAGAAGTGATGTTGACGATGAAGGTGGAAAAGCAATGACGCGGGTGCTGATCGTCGACGATCATCGGCTGTTCCGATCCGGAGTGCGGGCTGAGCTGGGCGACTCGATCGAGGTCGTGGGCGAGGCCGAGGACGTCGACACGGCCGTCAAGGCGATCGCCGAGCTGCAGCCCGACGTGGTGCTGCTCGACGTGCACATGCCGGGGGGCGGCGGTCAGGAGGTGCTGCGCAGGGTGCTCGGCTCCGGCTCCCAGGTACGCTTCCTCGCCCTGTCGGTCTCCGACGCGGCCGAGGACGTCATCGGTGTCATCCGGGGCGGCGCCCGCGGTTACGTCACCAAGAACATCAGCGGCAAGGAGCTCACCGACGCCATCCGCCGGGTGGCCGACGGGGACGCGGTCTTCTCGCCACGGCTGGCGGGGTTCGTGCTCGACGCGTTCGCCTCGTCGGAGGCGCCCTCCATCGACCCCGAACTCGACTCGCTGACGCAGCGCGAGCGCGAGGTGCTCAGGCTGATCGCGCGCGGCTACGCGTACAAGGAGATCGCCAAGGAGCTGTTCATCTCGGTCAAGACGGTCGAGACGCACGTCTCCTCGGTGCTGCGCAAGCTGCAGCTGTCCAACCGGCACGAGTTGTCCCGCTGGGCCACGGCGCGCCGTCTGGTGTGAACTGCCAGGTCCGGAAAGGGGCCGGCGGCGCCGACCGTTATCCGGGCGCCAGGACTGGGCAATGATCGGGCGGGAGCGCTGGTTTTGCCGGGCTTGGCGTGCGACATTTCCTGGTATGGGCAGGGATGTGCCAGTCGTCGTGTTCAGTCGGGACGACCGCCGGAATTATCGGGAAAAAGTACGACGATGCCTAGATGTCTTCGCCCAGATGCTGCGCGAATCCCGGTTCGAGAATGACCGGTCGCTCGCAGGGCTGGAGATCGAGCTCAACATCGTGGACCCGGACGGCGAGGCGTGCATGCGCAACGCCGAGGTGCTGGCCGCGATCGCACGCCCCGACTGGGCCACCGAGCTGGGCCAGTTCAACATCGAGATCAACGTCGAGCCGCAGGACCTCGGCGGTCTCGGCGCGCTCTACCTGGAGGAGGACGTCAGAGCCCGGCTCAACCACGCCGAGGAGCGGGCCAGGTCCGAAGGCGCCCACCTGGTCATGACCGGCATCCTGCCGACGCTGCGCGAGCAGGACATCGGCGAGGGCACACTCTCGGCCAACCCCCGCTACCGCCTGCTCAACGAGCAGATCTTCGCCGCCAGGGGCGAGGACCTGCACCTGTCGATCGAGGGCATCGAACGGCTCGACACCCGCGCCGACAGCCTCGCCCCCGAGGCCGCGTGCACCAGCGTCCAGCTCCACCTCCAGGTCAGCCCGCCGGCCTTCGCCGCGCACTGGAACGCGGCCCAGGCCATCGCCGGCCCCCAGGTCGCCGTCTCGGCCAACTCGCCGTACCTCTTCGGCAAGGAGCTGCACCGCGAGACCAGGATCACCCTGTTCGAGCAGGCCACCGACACCCGCCCGGACGAGCTGAAAGCCCAGGGGGTGCGCCCGCGCGTGTGGTTCGGCGAGCGCTGGATCACCAGTGTCTTCGACCTGTTCGAGGAGAACGTCCGCTACTACCCGGCGCTGCTTCCCCTGTGCGAAGAGGAGGACCCGCGGGCGGAGCTGGAGCAGGGACGCACCCCGCAGTTGCCCGAACTGACGCTGCACAACGGGACCATCTACCGCTGGAACCGTCCGGTCTACGCGGTCGTGGACGGCAAGCCGCACCTGCGCGTGGAGAACCGGGTCCTGCCGGCCGGCCCGTCCGTGGTGGACGTCGCCGCCAACGCCGCCTTCTACTACGGCCTGATGAGCATCCTGCCGCACATCGAGCGGCCCATCTGGAGCCAGATGTCGTTCGCCGCCGCCGAAGAGAACCTCACCAGCGCCGCCCGCCACGGCCTGGACGCCCGCCTCTACTGGCCCGGCATGGGCGAGGTCCCGGCGTCCGAGCTGATCCTGCGCCGGCTGCTGCCCATGGCCCACGAAGGACTCGCCCGCTGGGGCGTGGACGGGGCCGTCGCCGACAGGCTGCTGGGCGTCATCGAGGGCCGCTGCCTGACGGGCCGTACCGGGGCGACCTGGCAGGTGGACAAGGTGCGCGCCCTCGGCGGCGACCGGCACGAGGCGCTGCGCGCCATGACGCTGGAGTACATCGAGCGCATGCACACGAATGAGCCCGTCCATACGTGGGCAGTCTGAACCTCGTGACCACTCCCCACGCGCGCCCCTCCGTCACGTCGCCGCCCCCCATCCGGTCCGCCTCGGTCTTTCCTGTGCGGCCTGTCGTGCTGCGTACGGTGCTGCTTGCCGCGTTGCTCTCCCTGATGCTGGGTGGATGTGGCCTGGAGGAGGCGCCGTCGAGGGATGTGCGGGGCGCCGACTCGTTCGAGGACGACGTACAGGGGGCCAGGGCTCTGAGCGAGGAGTTCTGGAAGCAGCAGTTCGCCGCACTTGGACAGACTTATCGGCCTATTTCGCGATTCATCCCCTACTCCGGAGACTCCGGACCGAGCTGTGGGGGAGAGCCCGCCGTCCCCAACAACGCCTTCTACTGTCCACTCGGCCATTTCATCGCCTACGACCAGTCCTGGATGGAGGGACTGTGGAGCCAGATGGGTGACGGATCGGTCTATCTGATCATTCCCCACGAGTTCGGCCACGCCGTACAGGCCCAGCTCCAGACCGGCTTCCAGCTCAACGTCCAGATCGAGCTCCAGGCCGACTGCTATGCGGGAGGCACGCTCAAAGCCCTCATCGACTCCGGCGCTCTGACGGCCGAGCCGGGCGACGAGGACGAGTTGATGCTGAACCTGGAGGCGGCGGGCGATCCCACGGACGACTGGCTGAACCCGGCCGCGCACGGCACGGCCGAGCAGCGCCAGCGCTCGTTCGCGACGGGCTACACCCGAGGTGTCGGCGCCTGCTGAGCATGACGTACGGACACGGCCCGGCACCCGCTGGGGATGTACACGTGTGTCAGCCCACAGGATGATGCGACTGATCATGGGCACGTCATAGCGTTGTCGTATGCCATTGGAGGAGATCGGCTGGCTGCGAAGGGGCGCCTGCAAGTCCAGCGACCCCGAGCTTTTCTTCCCGCTCGCACCCTCGCCCGCCCAGGAAGCACGCGCCAAGGCAGTCTGCGCCGCCTGCCAGGTGCTGGCCGAGTGCCGTGCCTACGCGTTAAAGGCCGGCGAGGCCGACGGCATCTGGGGTGGTCTGACCCCCGAGGAGCGCCGCCGCACCCGCTTCCCCGCAGGCTGGCGCAGCCCCGCGGCCTCATAGGCCGGCGTGGATCCCGGAGGACCCCTGTGCGCTCGTCACGTCGATCTCCGCGCGGGCGCCGGTCGGCGCCCGGTTCGACGTAGCCTGCAGGGATGCTGCTCCGCTCGATCGCCGTGCTGGTCGCGGCCAACGTGCTCAACAACAAGGTCGCGCCGCGGCTCGGACCGCTCACCTCCGCCGCGGCGACCGCGGCCTTGGTGGCGATGGCCCGCAGGTCTGGGCTGTCCTGGGAGGAGCTCGGGTTCGAGCACGGGCGCAAGGGGGCGGTGGTCGGCGGTGCGCTGGCCGCGGGGGTGGCGGCGGTCTACACCGTGGGCATCAACGTGCCGCGTACCCGGCCCTTCTTCCACGATGAGCGGGCGCTGTCGCTGACCCGGGCGCGGGTCCTGGAGGAGGCGCTGGTGCAGGTGCCGCTGGGGACAGTGCTGCTGGAGGAGGTCGGCTTCCGCGGCGCGCTGTACGGGATGGTGCGGCGCACCCACGGCACCGCGGCCGCCACGGCCGTGTCGTCCGGGCTGTTCGGGCTGTGGCACATCCTGCCGGCCATCGACATGGCCCGCGCCAATCCCGCGCTCGGCGCTCTCACGGCGGGGGAGTCGCCGGGGCACCTCGACACGGCCCGGGTGGTGGCGGGCAGCGTGCTGTCCACGGCGGTGGCGGGGGTTCTGTTCTGCGAGCTTCGGCGCCACCGCGGGCTGCTGGCGCCGTCCATGCTGCACCTGGCGACCAACTCTCTCGGCTACCTGTTCGCCCGGCTCGCGGCGAGGACTCACGAAGGTCGCGCCCAGTAGCCTTCGCTCATGCTGACCCCTGAGCGGGAGATCACCGCGCCCGTCGACCTGTGCCTGCCGGACGGCCGGCTCAACCCGGAAGCGGTCGGCTGGACGCGCCGGCCGCTCCACCGCGCCAACCTGCGCGGCTGGGGACGGACCAAGCGCTGGGAATACTGGGGCATCGTCACCCCTGCTCACGTGATCGGCGTGGTGGCCTCCTCATTGGACTACGCGGGCGTGCACGGCGTCTACGTGCTCGACCGCGCCACTGGGGCGGAGACGGTCAAGGACGTCGTGGTGCCGCTGGCGCGCCGCACCACCATGCCGGACCGCAGCGGTGAAGGCACGGCCCGCGCCCAGGGCGGCGGGCTGGCCATCGACATCGAGCAGCGACCCGGCGGCACCACCCTGCGCGCGCTCGCGCCGGGCGTCGAGGTGGACCTGGAGATCCCGCTGCCCGAGGGGCACGAGTCACTCGGCGTGGTGGTGCCGTGGGGGCCACGGCGGTTCCAGTACACGGTCAAGGACCTCGGGCGGCCGGTGCGCGGGCGGCTGAAGCTGGAGTCGGGGGAGCACGTGGTGCGCGAGGAGGACTCCTTCGCGGTGCTCGACCATGGCAGGGGACGCTGGCCGTACTCGATGGTCTGGAACTGGGCGGCGGGCAGCGCGCCCGGGAGGGCGATCCAGCTCGGCGGCAAATGGACCGCCGGGACCGGGATGACGGAGAACGCGCTGTTCGTGGACGGGCGGCTGCACAAGATCGGCGACGAGCTGTCGTGGCGCTACGACCGGGGCGACTGGCTGCGGCCGTGGCGGATCAGCGGGGAGCGGGTCGAGGTGGAGTTCACGCCGTTCCACGAGCGGGTGGCCAGGACCGAGCTGGGCGTCGTGGGGTCGGAGACACACCAGTGCTTCGGGCACTTCGCCGGGCGGGCACGGGCCGACGACGGCGCGTGGATCGAGCTCGACGGGCTGACCGGCTGGGCGGAGGAGGCGCGGCAGCGCTGGTGATCCCCCGGTCGTGTCGGGTGTTTCATCCGCGGGGTGGAGATCCTCCACCGACGCGGCAGCCGGCCGGAGCCGACCGTCACACTTGCCCTGACGTCACCTCCGCGCCTCAACGTGTTCGATCGAATGCGGAGAGTGCGTATATCAAGATCACGAGCTGTGATATACGCTGGAGTTACGGAGGTGGTTCCCTATGAGGACCGTTATCGACATCGACAAGGAGCTCCTGCAGGTGGCCCAGGAGGAGTTGGGGACGAGCAATATGAAAGAGACAGTCCACGTCGCTCTGACGGAGATCGCCGAACGGGCAAGGCGTCGCGAAGCGTTCGAGTACTGGACCTCGCGGGACAATACGGATCTCCTGGATTCGGAGATCATGAAGGACGCGTCCTAGCCGCGGGCGTGGTCTACCTCATCGACAAGAGCGCCCTGGCACGGATGCCCAACCCCGTCGTCGCACGGGCGCTCAAGCCGCTCCTGCTCGACAAGATGCTGGCCATCTGCACGATGACACAGCTCGAGGTGCTCTACAGCGCGCGGGACCCCGCGGGGTACGAGCTCGACGCCCAGCACCTGCGGCAGGACTTCATCCATCTGCCCATGGACGACAAGGTGGAGGAGCGAGCCATCGACGTCCAGACGATGCTGGCCCGCAACTCGCAGCACCGAGGCGTCGGCGCTCCTGATCTGCTGATCGCCGCCTGCGCCGAAGTGCACAACGCGACCCTCCTGCACTACGACCGTGACTTCGACCGCATCGCCGAGGTCACCGGGCAGCCGTCGCTGTGGGTCGTGCCGCCGGGATCGGTGTCCTGACCCCCTGCATCCGGCCCGGCCCCCGGCCGCCGTTCAGGTGGTCGGGACGCTCTGGAAGCCCTCGGCGTAGCGGCCCTCGCCGAAACCCGCCTGCTCGGCCCACGCGGCGGAGCGGGACCTGACGAAGTCGGCGAACCCTTCGACGTGCGCCACCTGGCTGACGTGCGAGTGCAAGGCCGCGAGCTTGCGGTCGACGGCGGAGGTGATGTCCACGAAGTGGTTGGGGGTGGAGCCGCCCGTCAGCCACACCTCGCGTGCCGTCCACGCCTCCAGGCCCTCCTGCTGGAGCAGGTCGGGGAAGGCATAGGGGTTGCGGGCGTCGGGATAGACGGCGTCCATCGCGCAGCCGCCCACCGCGCGGTGGTCGGGGTGGCTGGGCGCGACGAACTGGTAGTTGCGGTCCGGGTGGTGCGTGATGACCAGGTCCGGCCGTACCTGCCTGATGACCCTGGCGATGGCCTTGCGCAGCTCCAGAGAGGGCACCACGGCGCCGTCGGGGTAGCCGAGAAAGCGCAGGTCGGTGACGCCGACGCACTTGGCCGCCGCGGTCTGCTCCGCCCTGCGGAGCTCGGCCATGCCGGCGTGGTCGAGAGCGCGGTCGTTGCCGCCCGCGTCGCCGTCCGTGACGATCAGGTACGTGACCTCGATGCCCTTGTCGGAGAAGAGGGCGACGCTGCCGGCTGCTCCGAAATCGACGTCGTCCGGGTGCGCGGTCACGACGAGGACTCTGTTGATCTCGCTCTCGGGCAGCATGGCCTT
>NZ_JBAHWD010000025.1:0-130881 GCF_037044575.1 Nonomuraea sp. LPB2021202275-12-8
GTGACGAGGACTTCCGGCAGTTTCGCTGCGCCGAAGCCGAAGAACAAGTCGATGGCGTGCAGGCAGTCTCGGTCGGTTCCTGCGACGATTTTATGCGCGATGCCGAACGCTCGATCATTGATCATGTTCAGGAACGTCATACCGCGTTTCGGGCCAAAGAATTTGCGGTTGGGTTTGGCCATCAGGGAGGGGACGGGCACGACGAAGCGCATGCCGTCGATCGCGGCGACCATCCCGCCGCCCAGCGCCTGGGCGAAGCCGATGGCGGCCTGGGCCTCGATCAGGTGCGGGTTGGCCGCGGTGTAGCCGGCGGCGCGCAGGTAGGTGCGGCCGGCGTGCCCGATCCGGCGCCGGTCCAGCGCGGGTACGCCGGGGCTGGAGACCGGCCCGTATCCGATGTTGAGGGCTTGGCTGGTCAGGCAGGCCGCCACGGTGACGTTCAGGTCCGCCATCCGGCTCGTCCCGCCGGACAGGGCGGTCAGCGAGGGAAGGAACTGCGATACCCAGCCCATCACCTCCAGGACCTGGTCCCCGATGTCGATGCGGGGCAGCATGGCCGCCACCCGCTTGCGCAGATCGATCAGCGACGGCGGCTCCTTGATCGCCTTGTTGCTGGCGAGGTGGATCTTCCCCTGCCCGTCCACCCGCACGTCGCTGTTGGCCACCAGGCGTCCGCCGACGTAGCGCAGGGCCCCATCCAGGGCAGTGACGTGGGCGGCCAGCAGCGCGTCGGGATCCTCGGGCAGGTCCAAAGTGGTCAGCACATCGGTCTTGACCGCCTCCCACACCGCGCCGTCCAGCAGCCGGGCCTGCGGGTCGCGGTAGCGGGTGGAGGCTTCGGCGTAGATGTCGCGGTGTTTCAGATGACGGCAGAACAGCTCTAGCAGGCAGAAAATGTAGGCGCCGCGCTCCACCGACCCGTCGGTGCCAGCCGGATGGCCGAACACCAGGTGCTTCCACGGGCCGGTCACCACCTGCGGGTGGATACGCGGGTTCTTGACGCTCCAGCGCGCCTCGGTGCCCAACTGCTCGCCCAGCGCCATCATCGCCGCCAGCACCGGGGCACCCCGGGCGTTCGCGCCGAAGGTGATCGTGGTCGTGAGCATTCGGCACAGCCCCACCACGGTGGAGGCCCTCTTGGCCAGTTCGGCCCGCCAGTCGCCCTCAGGTACCGCCTCGGGCGGCGGCAGCATCCCGGTCACGGTGGCCACCGCGGCCCGGACCTGCTCGCGGGCGATCCGCGCCTCGATCGCCTCCCACACCTCCGCGACCCGGACCTGGTCCTCCTCACCCCACGTCCGGGCCTCCAGCAGCACCTGGGCCACCACCGCCAGCACCGCCGAGGCCTTGGCCAGCCGCGGGTGCTTCTTGACGACCCCCTTGTCGGCCTCGGTCCGGGCCTTGCCGGCCAGCTCGGTCGCCCACAGCAGCTCCAGCAACTCCAGGGCGTCGTCGGTGGCGGTGGCCTCCAGCTGCGTCACCGTCGCCACCAGCGTGGCCAGCCTCCGGCTGTCGCGGTGCCGCTTGAGCTGGGCCACATCGGCGCCCATCCCGTACCGAGCGAGCTCGGCCAGCCGCCGCGGCGTCACCGTGACATCCAGCTTCACCCGTGACAGGCCCGAGGCGATGATCTCAGCGACCCGGCTGAGCGCTTTGATCATCTGCGGGCCTGAGGCCCGCGCCGGACCGGTGCGCCATTCCTCCAATTGGGAGATCCGCTTCCCCGCCGGCACCACCAGCAGCGCGTCCAGCTCGCGGCGCTGCTGCTCGCTCAGCGCCGCACACAACGTCTCCCACAGCCGCCGGGTCGCCGCCTCCCGCTCTCGCGCCACCAGCCGGGCCAGCCGCGACAGTCCCGGCAGCAGCACCTGCTGCTCGCGCAGCCACCGCAGCGCATCGAAGAAGATCGCTTTGGGCCCGTCCCCGGTGATCCACGCCCGCCGGGCCACGTACTCTGCCAGCTCGGCCTCCGCCTCGGTGAAGTCCCTCAAGCCCAGCGCTTCCTGGATCGTCCCGGCATGCTCACGATGGGTGGGCTCGCGCCGGGCATACCGCTTGACGCACGAAGGGTCGGCCACCCCAAGCTGCCCGGCCAGAAAGTCGATGACCTCGGTCGGCACCCCCTGCAGCGGATCGCTCAGGAACCGGCCGAGATGACGCACGGTGGTGAGTTGGATGCTGAACCCGAGGCGGTTGTGATCACCCCTCAGCTTCGCCTTCGCCATCAGCCGGCGGTCGGCGTCGTCGAGGTAGAAGAACGCCTCAAGATCTGCCTGCGACACCGAGGCGCTGTAGCTGCCGTAGGCAGCCGCTTCCTGATCACTGAGGAACTCGACCGGCATGACCCGCACCATAAAACCCAAGTTCCACGAGCCGTACGGTAAGCGACCATACCGTTACGTAGGGTTCATGCACTCGTTTTATGACCCCAAGGTTGATCTTGTCCGTTACCGAGGACTTCCGGACACGAAGATCACCATCACCAGGCGTCACCCACCAGCAGATCCACCCCGAAACCATGGTCACAGGTGAGCTGCGCCGGAACGGGAACGGACGCTAACGACCCCGCACGGGCCCCGTTCGGCCCCTGCCCTGGCCTGCGGGAAGGCGCTTACCGTACGAAACGGTTCCGTTGCAGGTCCACCCCCGCTTCGCCTGCGGGCGCTCCATCTTGATCTGCTCCTTCGGATCGGCTGGTGAACGCTTGTCCGAGGAGGCTGAAAGGAAAAGTGGGTCAGCCTGCTGCGGCCTTCTGGGCGGTTGCCGCTTGGGCTTGCGTCTTGGCCAGCCGAGAGGAGCTGGTGCCGGTCTCGATGATGTTGCCGCCGTAGGTGAGCCGGTCGACGATAGCGGCGCAGAGCCGAAGCCCGGCTCCTGCGGCTTCCATGATGGCGCCAAGGCGCTGGCGGGGGAGGGGCTACACCAGCCACCTGCATTTGGCCAGGGCGTCGTTAATTGATCTGGGCCGCGAGTCCGGCGTCCGGTCAATCGACGGGGGTGTCGCGCGGGGCGATTCTCCTCGCGGGCTGCGGTGTTGGACCGCATCGATGGTGATCGAGCCGAGGGTTCATTATAAATCTACATTGTAAAGGGCGTGGGTAGTGAAAATTCCACTGATCCAACAAGAAAGACGCGGGCTTCGCCCGCACATCAACCAAGACCCGCAGCTCTGCTGGCAAGATCGGGTGTGGACCTGCAACGGAACCGATTCGTACGGCTTTAGGGTCTGCACAGTGGCAGGCGCCGGATCATGCGGGTTCCGGAGGCGCCGTGGGCGGTGTGCAGGGTGCCGTCATGGACCTCGCAATCTGGCGGGCGATTGGCAGGCCCAGGCCGCTGCCGGCCGGTCGCCTTGGGCTTGTCGAAGAGGCTGCGGGCCGGTCGATCCCATCTCTCGGGATGTCGCGGTGGGGCAACACCTACCTGATCCGCTCCACGGTGTGGTCGTCCAGCCGATGCGGAGCGCGCTGTGTCGGCTCCAAAGTCCGCAACTGCTCGAGGTTGGCGCCCAATTGCTCCAGCACGAACGCGGTCATCATGTCCACGTCGCTCACCGGCCGCCACTCGGGCTCGCCCCGGCCGTCCCTGTCGCCACCATCACCACGCGCCATGCCACAGATCGTCCCAAACCGGCACCAGTCGCCCACCGCAACCTTCGCCACATCGAGACCCGGTGCCGCCTCCCGCACGTGGAGCCGTCTTGTGGGTCCGAAGCCTCCGGCCCGCCTGAAGATCCGAAGTCCGTACAGGCTCTAGTACTGGAACGTACTGCCGTACTCGGTTTGAGCTTCAGGTTGTTGTCAGGTACAGCCCGGCGGCCCGCACAGCGGTGCCGGTGCTACTCGTTGTGGAGGACGGTGGCAATGGTGAGGCGGGCGGCGGCTCGGGCCGGGATGAGCGCGCCGAGGACGGCGATGGCCACGCCCGCCGCAGCCAGGAGGGCGAGTTGCGGCGGCTGCCAGACGTCCTTCATAAATTCGGGGAACACCACGATGCCGACGTTGTCCACGAGCAGGCGGTGCGCGGCGATCCCGCAGGGAATGCCGATGAAGGCGCCGGCCAGACCGAGCGCCGCCATCGACGTCACGGTCATGGTGGTGACCTGGCGGGGGGTCATGCCGATGGATTTGAGCATGCCGAGGTCGCGGCGGCGTTCGCGGGTGTTGAGCAGGACGGTGTTGAAGACGCCCAGCGCCGCCACCACGATGATGAGCGTGGTGAAGACCGAGGCGAGCCCCACGACGGTGGTGGTGGTGAGGGAGTCGGGGACCGCGACGAAGGGGTAGAGACCGGGGTCGGCCGCTTTGACGGCCCTGGCGTAGGCCTCTGGGTCGGCGTCCGGGGTGAGCTGCACCTCGTAGTGGTCGGCACTGGTCTGCGGGGCCAGCATGGCGAGGGTCTGCCAGGAGGACCACAGGAAGCGGACGTCGCCGTTCATGAGCTGGCCCACGATGGTGGCGCGGGCCTGCTGGCCGTTCAGCTGCAGGGTCACCTGGTCGCCGACCGTCAGGCCGCGCTGGGTCAGGAACGGCGGCGGGGCGACGATCTCGCCCGGCCCTTCCACCCAGCGGCCTTGGACGACCTGGGGCGCCAACGTGGAGGGGCCGCCCCGCTGGAAGTTGATGTCGCTGCGCTGGGCGTGGCCCGCCAGGTGCACTTCGACGAACACTTGGGCGGTCACCGTGCCGGCTCCCGGCAGTGAGCGGAGCAGCGCTTCGATGCGCTCGTCACTGAGCGTGGGGGCGGTCTGCTGGAAGGCGGGCTGGCCGGCGCGCACGACCACCCGGGAGGCCGAGCTCTGCTCGGCCTCGGCGAAGGCGAGCATGGTGCTGGTCAGGCCGGTGGTGAGGGTGACGGTCGTGACTCCGAGGACGATCGCCGCCAAGGTCATCATGGTACGGCCGGGTCGGGCCAGCGGCTGGCCCAGCCCGAGGCTGACCGGGCGGGGAAGCCAGGAGCCGCCGAGCCACCGCTGGGCGGCCAGGGCGCGGCCCCGGGCAGATGCGCTGCCGGCGCTGATCGCCCGGGCGGCCGGCAGCCGATGGGCGCGCAGCGCGGGCACCAGCGCTGCCAAAAGGACGAGCACGAGTATGCCGGCCGGCGCGGCGACCGGCACCCAGGGGCTTATCCCGACGTCGGCGGCGCCGTTCTCGACGCCCTGGAATGCGGCGCGCAGCACGGGCCCGGCCAGCACGCTGCCCAGGAGCGCGCCCAGGACGCTGCCGGCGACGGCGGGCACGGACACCATCGTGAGGTAGACGACGACGACCTGGTTGGGGGTGAAGCCCACGGCCTTGAGCACGCCGATGTGTCGGGAGCCGGACACGACCGCGCCGCTGACGACGTTGGCCACGATCAGGACGGCGACGAGCAGGCTCAGAGCGCTGAAGAGCGTCATGAAGAGCAGGTACGCGTCGGCCGAGCTGGCGTAGGCGTGGCGCAGCGCGAGATGGGACTGGGCGACGGTCAGCGCTCCGGCGGGCAGCCCGGCGGTGGCCGCTTCCAGGGCGGCGCGCACCTCCTGCTCGGTGTCGTGGCCGGTGAACCGGTAGAGCATCTGCATGCTGCCGGGGCGCAGGGCGGCGGCCTGCTGGGGGGTGACCCAGGCGTCGGCGGACTGGCTCATGCTTGAGGCGAAGCCGACGACGGTGAGCGGCGGCAGGCCGGGGGCCTGCAGTCGGGAGCCGAGCGCGCCGGGCCGGGGCGGGGCGCCGGCGTCGCGCAGGTTGAGGACGATCTCGCCGGGGGCGGTGGCCCAGCGTCCTTGCAGGGGCCGGATGCGGTCGACGGGGTCCGTGAGCTCGGCCCGGCCCGCGATCTTGAGGGGGCCTTCGGCCTCGGGGATGTCTGTGGTTCGGGGAAAGGTGATCAGGGCCTGGTCGAAGGGGCCGGACGCGGCCTCGACGCCGGGCCGGTCGCGGGTTGCGGCCAGTTGCTGCCTCGACACCTTCGCGGTGTCGAAGACCGCCACCGCGTGGGCGCCGTTCTGCTGGTCGAAGGCCCGGTCGAACGGGGCGGTGGCGGCGTCGAGCAGTCCCAGGGCCAGCATGGTGGTGATGGTGCCGGACAGCACGACCAGGGCGGTGATGACGGTCTGCAGTCGCCGGCGGCGTACGGCCGCGCGGGCGGCGCGCCATACGGCGCTCATCCGGCTCCCTCCAGCGTGCTCTGCCGGGCGATGCGGCCGTCGGCGAGTTCGACCAGGCGGCTGGCGCAGCGGGTGGCGAGGTGCGGGTCGTGGGTGACGATCAGCAGGGTCTGGCCGATCTGGTTGAGGTCGATGAGCAGGTCCATCACCTGCTCGCCGGAGCGGCTGTCCAGCGCGCCGGTCGGCTCGTCGGCCAGGAGCAGGGCCGGGCGGTTCATCAGGGCGCGGGCCACGGCCACGCGCTGCCGTTCGCCGCCGCTGAGCGTGGCCGGGTAGGCGTCCTTGCGGGCGGCGATGCCGAGCTCGTCGAGCAGTTCGAGGGCGCGTCTGCGGGCCTGGCGGGCGGAGGCGCCGACGAGCTGCGCGGGCAGCGCGACGTTGTCCAGCGCCGGCAGGTCGTCGATGAGGTTGAAGAACTGGAAGATCATGCCGATGTGGCGGCGCCGGAACAGCGCCAGCCCGGTCTCGTCGAGCCCGTCCAGGTCCTGGCCGTCGACCTGGATCGTGCCCGCCGTCGGGCGGTCCAGGCCGGCGATCATGTTGAGCAGGGTCGACTTGCCGCAGCCGGACGGCCCCATCACGGCGACGGCTTCCCCGGCGTGGATCCGCAGGTCCAGGCCGTTCAGTGCTGTGGTCGCGCCGTACTCCTTGCGCACGCCGTCCAGTCGTACGACGGGCTGGGCGGTTCGGTCATCACTGTTCACCCGGAGAACCGTAGGACAGGCGCGCGGGTGACGGCATCGGCCCTCGGGACCAACCTGACGGCGCTGTCGTACTACAGGTGTACGGCTGTAGGACCCCGGTCTGATGCGCCGCCGGTCGGCATCTGGGAGATTGAAGGCCGTGTGGGATTCGGGGGCCGGCTGGATGCTGGTGGCGTTGGTGGCGGCCTGCGCCGTGGCGGGGTGGCTGGGTATGGCGCTGGTGCGTGCGCGCCGCCGCCACCGGCGGGCGCTGGAGGAGCGCGGCTGGCTGCTGGAGCGCGAGCGGGAGAGCGCGGCCCGCGCCGCGGTGGAGGGCGAGCGTTCGCGCATCGCCCGTGAGCTGCACGACATCGTCAGCCACAACGTGAGCTTGATGGTGGTGCAGGCCGGGGCGGCCCGGGAGGTGCTGTCGACGATGCCCCAGGAGGCGGAGCAAGCGCTCAGGGCGGTCGAGGACGCGGGCCGGGGCGCGATGACCGAGCTGCGTCACCTGCTGGGGCTGCTCGCGCCGTCACAGAGCGGCGACGACGAGCCGTACGGGGGCGACCTGGCGCCGCAGCCGGGCCTGGGCAGGCTGAGCGCGCTGGTCGACCGGTTCGCCTTCGCTGGTCTGCCCGTCGACGTGCGCATCTCGGGGACGCCGCGGCCGCTGCCCGCCGGGATCGACGTCACCGCGTACCGGATCATCCAGGAGGCGCTCACCAACGCGCTCAAGCACGGCAGCGGCATGACGGCGCAGGTGACGGTCCGCTACGCCGAGCACTACCTGCGGGTGGAGGTGCTCAACAACGGGCCGAGCGTCCTGACCGGCGGCGCGTCGGCCCCCGGCGACCGGCGGGACGGCGCGGGCCGCGGGCTGGTGGGCCTGGGCGAGCGGGTGGCCGTCTACGGCGGCGACCTCGACGCCCGGCGCCGGCTGGGCGGCGGCTACCGCGTACGGGCGCGCATCCCGCTGGACCGGCCGTGAGCGCGGCGGAGGCGGCGCCGCGGGTGCTCATCGCCGATGACCAGGCACTGGTGCGAGGCGGCTTCCGGCTGATCCTGACCACCCGCGGCATCCCCGTGGTGGGCGAGGCCTCCGACGGGGCGGAGGCCGTCGCGGCGGCGCGCAAACTGCGCCCCGACGTGGTGCTGATGGACATCCGCATGCCCAACATGGACGGCCTGGAAGCTGCCCGGCGGATCCTGCTGGAGCAGCCGGACTGCCGGGTGATCATGCTGACCACGTTCGACCTCGACCGTTACGTCTACGCCGCGCTGTCGCTGGGGGCCAGCGGCTTCCTGCTGAAGGACGTGACCCCCGAGCACCTGGCCGCCGCCGTGCGCCTGGTCAGCACTGGCGACGCGCTGCTGGCTCCCTCCATTACCCGCCGCCTGGTCGAGCGCTACGCCGACGTGCGGCCCGCCCCCACCCCAGCCGCCCCGGCCGCCGCGCACCGCGAACTGGTCGGGCTGACGCCTCGAGAGCTGGAGGTGCTGAGACTCCTGGGACGGGGGCTGTCCAACACCGAACTGGCCGAAGCCCTGATCCTCAGCGAGTCGACCGTCAAGACGCATATCGGCCGCATCTTCACCAAGCTCGGGCTGCGAGACCGGGCGCAGGCGGTCGTGCTCGCCTACGAGACGGGGCTGGTCTCGCCGGGTGAGAGCGGGTAGGAGCCTGCGCCGGTCCGGTGGTGCTCTTGCGTCCGGGGCATCCGCGGCCCGACGCCGTCCCACGCGCACCTTCGGTCAGCCGCGCGCCGTGGTGGTGCGCAGCTTCGGGTTGGAGTTGATCTCATCTTCGGTGAACCTCGCGTTGACCCACTTCTTGTGGGAGTAGAGCTCGGTCTGGTCGACGTGATGGGGTGAAGCTGGGTTGGCCGACTGCGAGTAGGTGAGGATCGTACAGGCGCGGGGCCCCTGCGCGGTCAGCTCGACGGCCATGATGAAGCTGGAGCCGTTCGCGATCTCGGGATAGCGGCCGCCCGGCCGCAGCGGGCCGGAGGGCTCGACGAGGCCAGCGCCGAAGCGGCCGTTTGCGCCTCACAGCCGGTTCGCGGCGCATGCTTGGCCTGGCCGGCGTCTTCAGTGGCTCAGGCCAGTGCGGCGGCCAGCAGGAAGATCGCGGTTCCGTGCGCGAAGGCGGCGGCGATGACGCCGCTGCGCATTCGAAGGAAGGCGCAGATCAGCCCCTCGTACAGGGTGAAGGCCAGCAGTGGCCAGCCGACATCGGTGACCGTCGAGGCCAGAAAGACTGGGATGCGTGGCCGCCCTGCACACCGACCGGCCCGGCCTGCACCGGCTGCTGTTCGACCAAGCCCCCCGCATGCCCGGCCTGGTCACCCGCTTCCGCCAAGCCGAACAGCAGATCGCCCAAGCGCTGGCTGGTGAACTGTGCCGTCTGGGAGCCGGCGGCCCTGATCCGGAGCTGAGCGCGCTGCTGGCCGTCCAAGGCATCGAGGCACAACTCCACGGCGCCCTGCTCGACCCCCCGGCCGGCCGCGACGCCACCGGCCACGTGCACGCAGTGATCCGCCTCTGGCAGCAAGCCTTGGCCGAGCCCGGCGAGCTGGGTGACGTTCAGTAGCGACCGTCACGTGAAGCTACTTGGGGCTGGCATCAGGCTCGCAAGAGCCCCGATCACCGCCGTTCTGGCCGCCGCCTGAGCTCCCGGTAGCGCCAAAAGCCGATCCGATCCTCCGAAGGCCCACCGTACGGATGGGCCCTGGCGGCTTCATCGGTGCTCATGCCCTGCCACCCTCTATGCCCTGTCCCGTGGCCCTTGGGTGGGCGCGGCCGATCTCTACCATCTCGCACTCCCGCGACGGTTCCCAGCGGCGGGGCCGACCTTACGGCAGCAGGATCGTGCCGATGCCGAGCAAGGCGCAGATGCCGAGGATGCGCAGCATCGGCCACTTCAGCACGAACGTCATCACGAGCGCGGCCACCGTGATGCCGAGGGCGACGGGGCTGAGCGTGCCCAGGTCGGGGAGCGGGATGTTGAACGGGCCCCACGCCCAGATGAAGGTGCGCCCGAACAGGGTGTGCTCGGCGAAGTAGAGCGCCAGGTTGGCGATGACGCCGACCACGGAGGCGGTGATGCCGGTCAGGGCGGCGCTGATGGCCGCGTTGTGCCGCAGCCGCTCGACGTAGGGGGCGCCGAGGAAGATGAACAGGAAGCACGGCACGAACGTCACCCAGGTAGTCAGCAACGCCCCCAGCAGCGCGCCGGCCCACGGGGCCAGGACCCCGGGGTCGCGGTAGGCGCCGAGGAAGGCGACGAACTGCACCACCATGATGAGCGGGCCGGGGGTGGTCTCGGCCAGGGCCAGACCGCGCACCATCTCGCCCGGGCTGAGCCAGCCGTAGACCTCCACGGCCCGCTGGGCGACGAACGCCAGCACCGCGTAGGCGCCGCCGAAGGTGACCAACGCGGTGCCGGAGAAGAACAACCCCTGGGTGGTGAACACGCTGTCGGTGCCGAGGAAGAGCGCCACCGCGGCCACCGGCAGCCACCAGGCGACCAGCCCCACGGCGAGCATCTTGCCCGCCGAGCGCCAGCTCGGCTGGGCGTGGTGCAGGGCGTCATCAGGGATCAGCGGGGCCGGGCCGCCGTCGCCGCCGTGCCCGTTACCCTTCGTCAACACCTGCGGGGCCAGCTGGTGCACCGCCCAGCCGATGACGGCGCCGACGGCGATCACGATGGGGAACGGCACCCCGAACAGGGCCAGCGCGGCGAAGGCGGCCACCGCCACGGCGACGAACAGTGGGTGGGTCGTCAGCGATCGCTTGGCGACCCGGATGACGGCCTGGGCCACGATGGCCAGCACCGCCGGGGCGATCCCGGCGAACAGAGCGGTCACCACACCGGTGTCCTGCCACAGCACGTACACCGCCGACAGGGCCAGCAGCGCGAGCCCGGCCCCGGCTCGCACAACAGCGCGTCGGCCAGCTCGAACAACGCATCAGCCCGCGACTTCAGACAGGCGTAGACGTCGTTCCGGAAGCGGGACAACACTCTCGAGGACTCGACATAGGCGGCATCGTTCAGCAGACTCACCCTCACGGCCTTGTTGTGATCAGTAGCGACTCGACACCGCACATGATCACCAAGGCCGTCTTGCTGTCCGCGAAACGATCAACTACCGCTCAACACAACGATCCGGACGATAAAGAACAAGCTAAGAGGGTGTCTCTGATCCTCGACCGTCGCGAATCACAGAAGACGCGAACTCGCGACGGTCTGATTTTCCGGGCCGCCGCGCACCACTTCAACGGCCTGTCGGGAAGCCTTCTAAACCCGACACCCACTCACCGACGATCGGAGTCCCTGGATCGGACTGCGAAGATCAGCCGAGCGTGAACATCCTGGCGCGGATACGGCGCTGGCTGGGAGGGTGGACCTCATGATGGAGGACTTGCGGGACGCCGAGCGCCGACTCCAGGCCGCGCAGCTTGCTGGAGATGTCGAGGCGCTGGATCGGCTGCTGGATGATCGGCTGATCTTTACCTTCGGTGCGAACGTTGCGACCAAGGCGGACGACCTGGAGCTGCACCGCACTCGGGCGCAGGTGGTGACGAGAGTGGCCGAGGAGGAGTTGACCGTGCTCGCCGATGGGCGCACCGGGGTGACGTGGTTTCTCGGCACCGTCGAAGGGACCGTCTCCGGTGCGCCGTTCGCGGCCAGGATGCGCTACACCCGTACTTGGCTATACGGCGAGACGCACGGCTGGCGAATCATCGCCGTGCACGCCAGCACGACCGATTGACATAGCCGACACGTTGTCCGACGACCGGCCAGCTGGATGGTCGCCGGCGAGGTTTGACCGCCCCCGGGGGGCGGGCCGACGCTGGAAGCCAGGCTATCCCGGCAAGATCAAGGACTGGATCTTGGTATCCCAGCTCCGGCCCATGCACGAAAGGATCAAAGCCAGAGGGATCAGAGACACCCTCTTAGCTTGTTCTTTATCGTCCGGATCGTTGTGTTGAGCGGTAGTTGATCGTTTCGCGGACAGCAAGACGGCCTTGGTGATCATGTGCGGTGTCGAGTCGCTACTGATCACAACAAGGCCGTGAGGGTGAGTCTGCTGAACGATGCCGCCTATGTCGAGTCCTCGAGAGTGTTGTCCCGCTTCCGGAACGACGTCTACGCCTGTCTGAAGTCGCGGGCTGATGCGTTGTTCGAGCTGGCCGACGCGCTGTTGTGCGAGCCGGGGCCGGTGCACTCGCCGGTGGATTTGACCTTGTCGCCGGAGTACCGGCGCGGCCGGTTTCGGAACCTGCGTCCCGCACTCGCCCAACCGGCCCGTGCACCCAAACCCTCCAGGCCCGGCCCCGGACGCCCACCCGGCATCCCCAACCGCCGGCCCGCACCCCGCTACGACGTCGGCAAAACCGTCAAACGCGGCCGGACCCTGGCTGCCCTACAACAATCCGGAGGATAAAGAACAAGCTAAGCCTTCACGCCCGTCTCCCAGAACCAGAAGGCGCAGGAGGGGTCTGCGCACGGTGATCGGGTGGGCGGGGATTGTCGGGCGGCTGGATGCCGACGCGGGCGAGCTCGGCCCAGAACTCTTAGGCGCGGCGGTCGGGGTAGGTGCCATCGGTCATGGTCGCCAGATAGTAGGAGTGCACGCGCTCCCACCGCCACGGCGGGTTGTCGAACGGCGCGTGGATGTCGTTGTTGACCAGGCTGATCCACCGGCGCAGACAGCTGGAGCACTGCCCGCAATGGCGGCGCACCCCGTCGAAGCGGCTGCAGGAGAAGGTGAGCAGCAGATCATCGGCGGGCAGCCCCTGGCCCAGGTACCAGGCGACGATGTCGGTCTTGGTCATCTCCCAGAACGGGCTGTCCACGGTGATGGCGCGGCCGGCCATGCGCGACAGGAAGGCCGACATGTCCGCGAACGCCTGCGGGCTTTTGTCCAGCGTGTGGTCGCCGCGTACGCCGACGCACCAGACGGTGTCGCCGCGCTGGGCGGCCAGCATGGCCAGATGCGCGTTCCGGAACGGAATGATCGCATCCTCGCCTTCCCGCGCGCCCAGCGTAAGCTCCTTGCTGATCTCGACGTCGATGCCGCACCGCTCGGCGAGCTCGGCCAGAGCCTGCCGCTCCTGATCGCGGTAGCGGTGCCCAAGATCGCAATACAGTGCGTGCGGCCGGTTCAGGTAGTACCAGGCGGGGAAGCTGTCCAGACCGGCCGACAGCAGCAGGATGTCCGTCATCGTGCGAAAGCTCCTTCCTCGGTGGACAGGGTGGGCAGGGCGGACAGGCTGGTCAGCAGATGGCGCTCGATCTCCGCGGCTACGTCGTCCAAGGGGCGCAGCCCCGCCGCCACCGTGGTGATGCCCCCGACCGGGGCAGCTCCGGCCGCTCCGGCTCCTTCCGGGGCTGGCGCTGCCGAGCAGTTCAGGGCGGCCGCCAGACGCCGATAGGCGGCATCGAACCCCGGCAGGAACATCAGCCGCTCCACCGACGCGGCATCCCCGCCGCCGTAGCCGCGGCCGACGGCACGCTCGCGGGCCAGTGGCCACGGCACATCCAGAAGGAACGCCTGATGCGGATGCAGGAACCACGGCCGCACCACGGCCAGCAGCACCTCCCACAGCCGGTCGACCGCGATACCGAGCGGGGGATGCTCCTCCAGCACGGCCAGCGCGTAGGCGAGCTTGCCGTACACGCCGTGATCGAGGATCAGCACGACGTACTGGCCTGCTTCGGCCGGTAGTGCAGGCGATGCTGGTCGGCCTCTCGGCACAGCCGCAGCAGCACATCGACGCTGGCATGGTGCGGCGCACGGTAACCGCCTACCCCGTCCCGGGACCGCAGCGGACGATCGTCCAACAGGGCGCCCAACTCCGCGATGACACCACGCCGACGGCCGTAGTGGCCTGGCGCTCGGGTCCGTGCCACCAGACGCAAAGTAGCTGTGAGTAACCGGGAGCTCCTGGGCGGGTTGACATAAGGTCCCTATCGAGCACCGCGACCTGGCGGAACGACCTCTAGAGCGTTATCGCGCCGGACTTATCCCGCCCTGTTCGAACCGTAACCCTCCAAGGCGCGGGTCGAGCGACGGAGGGGTTCATGCCGTCACTGTGCGGGTTGTTGTTCTGGTCGTCGGGATCACCGGCCCATCACCGGTGGCAATCCTCCTGGTGGGCGGGTGGCGCGTAGACGCAGGCGTCCAGTGTGGGCCGCCCGGGCTCGGGCGTTCGAGTCAGTCGCCTGACTAACGAGCGCACTTCCATCTGTGCTAGGTTCATTTCAAGCAAGTAAGTCAGTTAGATAACTAACTAACAAAGGAAATTGTCGTGATCGTTGTCACCGGAGCCACCGGCAATGTCGGCCGCACGCTCGTCCGCACCCTCGCCGAGCAGGGCCACGAGGTGACCGCAGCCTCCCGCCGCATCACCGAACGCGACGTGCCGCTCGGCATCCGCGCGGTCGCCGCCGACCTCTCCCAGCCCTCCACCGGCCTGCCCGCTGCGGCGGATGCGGTCTTTCTGCTCGTCGGCGGGGACCTGATGATGGCCGGCGACCCCGCTCAGGTCGTCGCTCCGTTCGCGGACTACGGGAAGATCGTCCTACTCTCTTCTCAGGGAGTGGCCACCCGCCCGGACTCCTTGTCCCACGGACAGGCCTTCGCCGCCTTCGAGCAGGCCGTCATGGCATCCGGCACCGACTGGACCATCCTGCGCCCCGGCGGCTTCGCCTCCAACGCCTACGCCTGGACCTCCTCCATCAAGGCGACCCGCACGATCGCCGCGCCCTTCGGCCAGATCGGCCTCCCCGTCATCGACCCCGACGACATCGCCGCCGTGGCCGCCGCAACCCTGACGCAGCCGGGCCACACGAAGGCGATTTACGAGCTGACCGGCCCCATGTCGGCCACCCCACGCCAGCGCGCGGCCGCCATTGGGGACGCCATCGGTGAGCCGGTCACCTTCCTCGACCAGACCCGGGAAGAGGCCCGCGCCCAGATGCTCACGTTCATGCCCGCCCCGGTGGCCGACACCACCCTCGACATTCTCGGCACCCCCACCGTCCGCGAACAGACCGTCAGCCCCGACGTCGAAAAGATCCTCGGCCGTGCTCCCGCCACCTTCGCCGACTGGGCCAAGCGCAACGCCGCGGCCTTCCGCTGATGCCATGGCCCTTCCGAGGCCTTGGGTGTCGGCGATCACCTTATTGAGCCGAAGAGCATGATCGACTTTGCCGACTTGAGCCGGATCGGGGAACCTCAATCGCCTACGTGAGCCAGGTCACGACGCGTGTGTGTCGTCTGGACTTGGTCCGTCCAGTCCATGATCCTTTTGGTAGTCCATCAAGGGCTCGCCGAAGGGGGCGATCATGGCGCGGAAGGCATTCCACGTGGTCGACATCGCAGAGATCCTGATGCATTGGCACGCCGGCCGTTCCGTCAGAGAGATCGCCAACCGCCTGGACGTGGCACGTAACACCGTGGCCAGGTACCTGGCTCCGGCGATCGCTGAGGGCATCACGCCCAGCGATGATCCCCTCAGCGCGGCGGAATTGGCCGAGTGGACCCAGCTTGGTTTCCCGCCCTGCGTGACACCAAGCTGCGGCGAACGACCTGGCCGCTGATCGAACCGCACCGCGGCACCCTCACCCTCAACGTCGAGGACCTCGACCTGGAGTTCCGCCGCGCCCGTGTCGTCTCCAAGGGCGACGCCATCGCATACGTGCACTGGGCCACCCCCACCGCCCGGCTGCTGCCCCGCCTGCTGGCCGACCGCACCACCGGGCCGCTGTTCCTGGCCGACCGGCGCGCTCCTTCCTCCGGCCCGCGCACGCCCGCGGCCGCCGACATCGACCCGACCACCGGACGGGGGCGGCTGTCCTACCCACGCGCCGAATACCTGTTCAAGACCGCCTCAACCCAACTCGACCCGCACCGGCCGGGCTGGACCCTGCACCAGCTTCGTCAAGCCGTGATCACGATGCCGTCGGCGGCGTGGTGGAAGTAGTTGCAAGCGTAGTCATGTCGTAAGACAGACACCACGTCGGTGTCGGCCGACAGCCGCGCCAGTGTCGGGTCGTCCGTCGCCGACCAGCCGGACGGTTCCACCGCCGCGCACCCGTCGCCGGTGGCGACCACTCCGACATAGCCACCCCCGTCACCGCCCTCGGTCGCCATCGTGAAGTCGGAGACCGCCAGCTCGAGGTCGGCGAAGCTCATCTCCGTGCTCGTGCGGGCGCCGAACCGGCGCAGCACCTCGGCCGGGTCGAGCCCGCGTAGCAAGGTCACGCAGTAGATCTCGCCGAGTAGGTGAAGAGGGGCATCCGTCGTGTCCGGCTCCGTCAGAGTGACCTGCTCGCCTTGACGTACTCGGTTCCAAGGACGTTCAGAAGAGCCAGGGCTTCGGCGCCAGGGGATCCTGGCGGTGCGCTGTAGAGAACGAGGTGCTGGTCGCGGTCGGTGAGCGTGAGCGAGTCGCAGTCGACGGTGATCTCCCTGACGACCGGGTGACGGAACGTCTTCGTGAGCGTCGGCGCAGCGTGCACGTCGTGCCGCTCCCAGAGCCGGGCGAAGTCGGGGCTGGCGTCGCGGAGCTCGTCGACGAGTTCGGTCACAGCGGGGTCATACGGGTACCGAGCGAGGGTGGACCGGAGCCCCATGACGACGTGGTGCCGGAACTCCGCGGCGTCGGAGACGCCGTACAGCGTCGCATCGGCACCCGGCGATGCGAGGAATGCCCGGCGCGCGAGATTGCGGTCCTTGGGGGCGAGCTCGGCGAAGTCCTCCATGAGCGCGGCCGCGAGGCCGTTCCACGCGAGCACCTCGAACGCGGCCGATGTCACGAAAGCGGCCGTCTGCGGCAACCGCTCGATGAGCGCGAGGATGCTCGGGCGGACGTCGCGCCGATGCAGTCCGGTACGGCTCGGCGCCGTGCCCGCCAGGACGTGGAGGTGGTCGGACTCGGCGTCGGTGAGCCGCAGCGCGCCGGCGATCCCGGCGAGGACCTCGGCCGACGGGCGCGGCGCCCTGCCCTGCTCGAGCCGGACGTAGTACTCCGTGGAGATGTGCGCGAGGACCGCGACCTCCTCGCGGCGAAGACCCGGTGTCCGGCGTCGCGGGCCGGGGGGCAGGCCGACGTCCTGTGGCCGGAATCGCTCACGACGGCTGCGGAGGAACGCCCCGAGTTCCTGTTGGTCCATACCCCCAGTGTGCACGTTGTGCGTCGATGGAGCCTGGTACCGTCTGTGCCTGCATCCGGCCTGGTGACCGGCCTGACACTGGCGTCATGACGAACAACTTCGACATCGCACCCATCGGCCTGCTCACCGGCAAGGTGGTGTTCATCACCGGCGCCAGCCGGGGCATCGGGGCGGCCGCGGCCCGGCTCTTCGCCCGCGAGGGTGCCGCCGTCGTGCTCGCCGCCCGCAGCACCGACGCCCTGCAGCGGATCGCCACCGAGATCCGCGCCGACGGCGGCGTCGCCGACGCCGTCCCCCTGGACCTCGCCGACCGGGCGAGCATCCGCGCGGCCCTCGACCACGTCGAGGAGCTGCACGGACGGCTCGACGGCGCGTTCAACAACGGCGCGGTGATCCAGCAGCCCGGCCCGCTCCACACCACGAGCGACGAGGACATCGACGAGCAGTTCGCCGTGAACTTCCGCGCCCACTGGACCGCCATGACCGCCGAGGCCGCACTCATGCGACGTAACGGCGGCGGGGCGATCGTCAACACCTCGAGCATCGGCAGCCGCCGCGCGAACCCCGCCCTCCCCGCATACGGCGCTATGAAGCGTGCGCTCAACAGCATCACCGAGACCGCCGCGGTGAGCTGGGCCCGTGACGGCATCCGGGTTAACGGCATCACTCCCGGCGGCACCGCCACGGAGATGATTGACGCGTGGGAGGCGGCGACCCCCGGCATCGTCGAGCACATCAACGCATCGATCCCGCTCGGCCGGATGGCCGAGCCCCACGAGGTCGCCGAGGTGGCAGCGTGGCTGCTCAGCGACCGGGCATCGATGGTAACCGGCGCGATCGTGCCGGTGGATGGCGGCGCGGGCGCCTGAAAGGGAGAACCCGGGCACGCCGTCGTTCGTAACCCCGAGCCGGCCCGGCTCAGTGCTGTCGGAGCGACCCGCCCTGTCGGGAGAGCTTCGAGCGAGCCGCCACAGCCAGCTGGTCAAGACGCTGGATGAGCAGGTTGAAGCGTTCCGGACGCGCGCGTCACCCATCGTGGCCTGCGGTAACGCTCTACTTTGCCCCTGGTGACACGGACCCGAGTGCCGGGCCATGGGGCCGACCCAGTCCTTGCCGCGGCAGGTGGGATCGGGCAACTCCGTCACCCCGGTGTCGCGCAGGTAGCGGTTGTAGCCGGCGACATAGCCGTCGACCAGGTCGCGCACGCAACCCGCAGCCAGGGTCATACCGCAGGCCTACGTCGGTGAGCCTGTGGCATGACACGCCGCCGAATCGTTCAACTCCACCCTCAAGGTCGAATACGTCCACCGGCACCGCTTCGCAACGCGGGCCGAAGCCCGCCTGAAGATCGCCACCTGGATTGCCGACTTCGACAACATCCGCCGCCGGCACAGCGCCGCCGACGGGCTACCCCCGCTCGTCTACGAACGGCAGACAACCGGGTGAAGGCCCGCCCGCCGATCAGGTGGCTACTGGGCAACGAACTGTCCAAGACCATCTCGGGCAACTACGCGGCGGCGCCCATCACCATCCAGGGCTCGACGCTGTGGAGGGGACCGAAGGGCGGCGACCGAAAGAATCGGGCGGTTCTCGGGATTCCCGTTCAAGGTAGAGGCGGACAGCAATTATTCGTTGCAGACAAAGGCCAACTCCTGCAAGTACTACACCGATGGCGTGTACGAGGAGCACGGCTGGGGTGCGCGTGAGACGCAGTGCGACGAGTATCCTTTCGCCTCCACCCAGGACGGGGCGGCCAAGGACATGCTCAACTACTCGGTCCAGGCAGTTCGCTACAGCCACAACAGACTGCACGGCACCGCGTTGCAGATGTTCTACGGTTACTACCGGCTGCTCAACTACGATCCGGTCAACACTCTCACCAAGACCAGCGACAGTCCATTCTGGGTTAAGACTGTCGACTGACGATTAGCAGATGAGGACGGGGTTGCACGGCCCGGTGCCGTGCAACCCCGTCGTCACGAGAGGAGGACATACGGTGGCACCTGATTTCAGGAGGACCTCCCGGCGGAGAACCAGTGGGCCCTGTTGGCCGAGTACGGACAGGGTTGGAGAACGCATTTCACGCCCTCTGGGTCGAGGGTGCCGATCCGGAGGAACTGGCTCTGCTGTTCGGGGTCGATCCGGAGTCACACGTGGAGTGCGGCCTGGACACCCTGGAGAAGGTATACAGCGGCCACCCGCAGATGGGGATCTGGATCGGCCCACACGCCCCCGGCTGGACCCACCTCTTCGTTTTCGACCTGTTCGCGCACCTTCCCTCGATCCCCAATCTCGGAAAGCGGCGGGTATTCGAAATCAACTACACAGGGGAAGTGGGCCCGGGGCTCGAGCCGCTGTACCTTCATTACGACGGTGAGGTGCTCGGCGACGTCACTCCGCCGCAGGAGCCGGGTGAACCCGTTGACCTACCCGAATACCAGCCTCTGACGGAAGGACTGGAACTCGGCGGACACGACACGTACGACGAGGATCTGCACAGCTATTTCTGCCTGATGGGCCGCATCACAGGCCGTTTCATCGACCGGGAATGGTGGATGGAGACCCGCACCTTCTACCGCATTCTCGCGCAGGTCAAGCCATACGACGGCCCCTTCTCGTCCGGCCCGTGATCCGACACGCCCCGCTTATCGCGGGTCAGGATCACGGCGCCGTACGGGTATGGAGCGGGCGGGAGACGCGGCCAGAACCGGTAGCGGGGGAGCGTCCGCCGATTTTCGCGCTTCCAGGAATTTACGCCCGACAATGGGCTGCCTTCAGCACCTGGTGTCTCGAGCACGGCCGCATCGCGCCGCCCGCCACCACGCACACCCTGGCTGAATGCACCTCGAAGCTGTGCGAGGCCGGCCAGCATCGAGCAGCATCGAGCAGGCCGCCGCCGTGCGCACCATGCACCGCCTGGCCGGGCACACGGGACGCCCGAAACCGAGTCCGCCCGCCTGGCTCGGCGCGCCATGGTCAGCGCCCGCGACCTGAACACGGCGATCAGGCGCCGCGACCGGCTGCTGCTCGTGCTCGGCCTGGCCCTGATGGGCCGGCGCAGCGAGCTCGTCGCCCTCACCCGGGAGGACGTGCGCGAAGTCGCCGACGGCCTCGAGGTGACCATCCGCACCTCCAAGACCGTGCTCAGCCACTACCGCCAGGCCAAGATCGAAGACCCTGACGGAGACCTCGGCGACTTCCCGGGCCTTGAGCAATATTAAGACGCCGCAGCCTGGGGCAAGGCTCAATTGGCCGCCGGTGGCGAACCGGAGCACGTCGCGGCCGCAGTCGAGGCCACCACCAAGTTCTACGCACCCGACCCGGCCTGACATTCCTACTGCGGTGGGCTGACCGGCGCCCTCGGCGCTCGCACCCACGATGAGAATTACGAATCGCCAGGCGGAGAGCCGCCCCCACACTGCGTAAGCTCATCAATGCGTACCGAGATCGCACAGTGAACGCATCCTCTGGCACCCAACCGCAGACCACACGTCCGCCCCTTACTTTACGGACACAGAATGCAGTGCCCTCAGCCGAGGAGTACGACGAGCAGTACAAAAGCACGTTGTCCCACACCTAGAAGGAAAAGAATGATGCGCCCCATGAAATACACCGTCTCCATCGAGATCGCCCTGCCGCGGGAGAAGGTGGGCCAGCTGCTCGCCGACCCGGCACACCTGCCGAAATGGCTGCGAGGCATGGTGCTGCACGAGCCGCTGAGCGGGGAGCACGGGCAGCTCGGCACCAAGTCGCGGGTCGTGATGCAGATGGGCCAGCGGAAGATCGAGGGCACCGAGACCATTACACGCCGGGAACCGGCAGATTTGCGCGAGATCCCGAAAACGAGCGTCTTTCACTTCGACCGCGAGATCGTCGGCGAGGGCATGTGGAGCGCCGTGCGCGACCGGCTGACCGAAGCCGGCCCGGAAACGACGCTCTGGGAGAGCGAGAACGAATACCGGTTCAGCGGCTTTCTGATGAAGCTGGTGGGACTTCTGATGCCCGGCGCCTTCCGCAAGCAGTCGCAACAGCACATGCAGGACTTCAAGGCGTTCGCCGAGCAGGGAAAGGACGTCCGCGAAGCGACGGACTGATCTGCCGTAAACTGGTCAGGCGTCTGACGGCGTGGCGTGTGATCTTCCCTCCGTTCGTAGATGACCGCTCTAGGGCAAGCTCCACCGGCGCTGTCTGGAGATGACCGTTGCCGAAGGCGGCGAGGCCGGCGCTGCGGCGCGCGAAACGCTCCGCAGCCATCCAGGCATCCGTCCGGAGTGGCTGGCAATCCGGGCCGCGCTCACCCGGCCGGGCCGGCCGCTGTAGCTCAGCCTGCCTCGGGGCCGCGAGCCACCAAGCGATCGCCCAGACCTGGTTCAGCGGCGGCTGTCTCCGGGCGCGAGCAGACTCGTCACCTCGGCGGACGGCTTGAAGTACCGCCGGGCGTTTTCCGCCTTATTGTGCCTCGACTTCGCCATCAGCATCGGAAGGCTGACGCCGTGCTCGCCGAGGTGGGTGAGTCCCGAGTGCCGGAACTCGTGCAGGTCCCAGCCTGTACCCGGGCCGTGGACGGCGGTGTGCTCGTCCAGCAGCGCGGGCCTGACCGTACGACAGCCGGGCCGGCCCGGTGTCCGGGCACACGTCCGGCTGCTGAGCACCTTGCCGGGACCGGGGCGGCGGTGGGTGACGAAGACGGGCCCGCGGGTACGGCCTCTGAGCAACCGTGGCAGCAGCCGGGCGGTGCCGGCGTCCCAGTACACCGGCTCCAGCACGAAGTCCTCACGTGCCACGCCGCGTCGGCGGGTCTTGGCCTGCGCGCCCTTGGCTTTCACCAGCGCGCGACGGCCGGCGAAGTCGGGTCCTCGATGTTCAGCGGCAGGATCTCCTCCGCCCCCGCGACGGTCTCGTACAGCATCCGGTAGAAGCACTTCTCCCGCAGGTGCACCTCGCGTCGGGCGATCAGCCGGTCGATCGCCATCTTCGAGCGGGCCGGGGTCTACGAATCCGGCGGGGTGAGCCGCTTGGCCCAGGGGACCGCCGGCGCCTCGTAGCCGCGCTCGGTGCACCACTCGAGCCAGGACAGCACGGACGCCCGGCGGGCGTTCCAGGTGTTCACCGCCGAGCTGCCCCACAGCACTTCCAGGGCCTCGCCGATCTCGTCGTCGGCCACCACCGCCAGCGGGCGGGCCTCGCCGAGGCGGTCGGCGATCTTGCCGACCCCGATCGCGTAGTTGCGGACGGTGTTCGGGTTGGCGAGCGCGTCGAGGAAGGAGTCGGCGGCGCCGCGGACGGTGAGCGCCTTCCCCGCGGGCAACTGAACGACGGTCGGCACGCTCCCCCCTTACCCACAGATAACGGGGCCGCTTCCAGGACCGATCAAGGCTTAGCGCCGGTTTTCGTTCCGATGTTCCTCAACCCCCGATTGCTGCACTGTTCTCGACGTTCACTCTCGCGATCATGTCTCAAAATCCGCGTTTTGAAACTATGTTTCACTACCTCAGATCGCCGACCGGCTCGGCGTCAGCCGCGCGACCATCTACCGCCGCCTCGATCCCGACAAGCCGGTCCCGGCGTAGGAGGCACAGTGCTGCCCCCGATCACCTACTCGCACAGACCGGACCCCGCGAGCGCAGCACGTTCAAGAGCCGGCGGTGGGGGCGAGTCACCACCCCGTGTGCAAGGCATGGAAGGATCACGGCCATGTCCCTCAGCGTTCCCCGCCTCCGGATCGGCTCGACCGAGATCATTGCCCTCGCCGACGGCGAGGGCCCGTTCTTCTCCCCGCGCGCCGAGGCCTTCCCCGAGGCCACGGCCGCTCAGTGGGCAGAGGCCGACCGCTACGACCCGGGCGCGGTCGACGCCGAGGGCCGCTGGCGGCTCCAGTTCCGCGCGTACGCGATCCGCAGCGACAAGGGCCTCACCATCGTGGACGCCGGGATCGGCCCGGCGGACAGCCCGGCCCGCTCGTGGGCGCCCGTGCCCGGTACGCTCCCCGAATCGCTCGCCGCCGCGGGCATCGACCCGGCCGAGGTCGACACCGTGGTGCTCACGCATCTGCACACCGACCACGTCGGATGGGCGGTCGTGACCGAGGCGGCCGTCCCATCAGCGGGCGGCGCGGTGGGCGGCGCCCCTGCGCCCGGCAGCGCGACCAGCGGTCGTCGCCCTTACTTCCCGAACGCCGAATACCTGCTCCAGCGGGCCGAGTTCGACGCCCTCGACGCGCTCAACCCGCAGCTACGCGAGACCCTCACCGATCCTCTCGTGGCGGCCGGTCGGCTCCGGCTCCTCGACGGGGACACGCAGCTACGCGCCGGGCGCACGGTCGCCACGCCCGGTCACACGCCCGGGCACCAGAGCGTGCTGGTCGGCGACGGGCGCGAGCTGGCGCTCGTCACCGGCGACCTCCTGGTGCACGCGCTCCAACTGCTCCACCCCGAGCTCGCCTACTCGCACGAGATCGACCCTGAGGCGGCCAGGCACTCAAGGAAGCGCATGCTCGACCGCGAAACCGCCACCACGCTGCATCTGGCGACGCCGCATCTGACGGAGCCGTTCATCTCGGCGTGATCACGGCGGTGTCCGCGCGCATGGGGCAACGGCGATCGTGAACTACTCCGGTCCCCCCGGCTGCACAGCGCCCGGGCCTCCGCCCAACGGCAGACGCTTGGCGACGTCCAGCCGTTCCTCGCCGTAGGGGGACGTGCTGCCAGAACAGGGGGTCAGTCCGCGGCGGTCGGCGGGTTTGAGTAGCTTGGCCCACTCGCGATCGGCGAGGACGTCCTGCAGCATCAGCGTGTTGATGTACACGAGCGCGGCCTGCAGGATGCGCAGGCACAAGACGCTCATCTCCAGCTCCTCGCGCCGGTTGGTGGCGATGTCGCCGCCCTTTACGGCTGTCCAGGAAAGCGGCATCGGCATCGGCGGAGCGTCCGCCCGGCTCGAGATCGGCGGCACCGCGGTCTTCGTCAAACGTGTGCCACTCACCGAGCCCGAACTCGCGGGATCGCGGAAGGGCGGCAGGATGGATTCGGTCATCGTCAAGCAGCTCGGCCGCGCCCACCCGCTCGTGGCGCACCTGAACGACTTCCTCACTGACCTGGCCAACGCAGGCGCCTCCCCGCACACCCGGCGCGCCTACCGAGGCGACCTGATCGCCTTCGCCGCCCACCACGGTGAGGAGATCGGCGCGCTGACCGCCGCCGGATCGACACCGTCAAGGTGCCCAAGACGCTGCCCCGCCCCGCCGCGGCGGCCGACGTCACCAAGGTCCTGGCCGTGATCTGCGCCTGGCGGCCGCGTAAGCCGCCGCACGTGTCGAGATCGACATCCACCAGCTGCGCCACGCCCACGCCACCGAACTCATCAACGCTGGGGGCTCCATCGAGGCCGTCCGCCGCCGCCTCGGCCACGCCTCCGCCGAGACCACCCAGCTGTACGCGCTGCTGGACGACAAGGTCGCCGACGCCGCGATCAAGCGATCCACTGACCGACAAACCGCTCAGGGCCATCGCACCCTCTTGCATCATCAGCACAGGTCAGAGATGGGTTCGTTGGATTATCCGCGATTGCTACCGGGACCCCATCCGCCGAGTTGTCAGATAACCGGGATACGAAGCGCGCTCGCCGACGGCGGTCGACAGGTAGCGGCTGTTCCACAGCGCGACGGACTGGATCAGGCGAGCAACCGGTCGACCAACCCGTCGAGGTAGTCAGGGGTGAGCGGGCCCGCGCCGAACAGGACGCGCATGTAGATCGGCGCCAGGAGGTGGTCCAGCACCTCCAGTACGTCAGGCGGGCCCTCGCCGCGGTCGCGGGCGCGGTCGAGCATGGCCTGCAACTGCCTGGTGCGTTCGGCCAGGAGTTCGTCGCGCGCCTGAAGGCCCTGCTGACCCTCGCCTGACAGCGCGATGGTCAGCCGCACCAGCGCCAGGCCGTCGGGTCCGGTGACCTCGCGGGCCACGTTGGCGGCGTGGGTCCGCAGGTCGCCGGCCAGGCTGCCGGTGTCAGGCATCGGCGACTGCGCGTTGAGCCGGGTCAGCAGCACATCGCTGAGCAGGGCTTGGAGGTTGCCCCACCGGCGGTAGAGGCTGGTGTCGGCCACGCCCGCGCGGGCCGCGATGTCGCCGACGGTGAAGTTTCCGTAGCCGCGCTCCCTGACCAGCTCGGTAACGGCCTGGTGCACTGCCGCGCGGACCCGGGCGCTGCGCCCGCCGGGCCGCCTGGCCCGCCCCTGCTCATCCATACCCCCACCTTAACGCAGTCGAGACTTGCGTTAGAGCTTATGAGGGTCTATGTTAACGCAGTCATTAACTGCTTTTAGGAGAGATGTACGTGAAAGCGTTGCTCACCCTGACCTGCGCAGGTCAGTTCATGGTGCTGCTCGACAACACGATCGTCGGCGCCGCCCTGCCCGACATGCAGCAGCGGCTCCACACCGGGCTGACCGGCCTGCAGTGGATCGTCGACGCCTACGTGCTGCTGGTGGCCATGCTGCTGCTGTCGGGCGGCGTCTTCGCCGACCGCTTCGGCCGCAGGCGGGTGTTCCTGGCCGGGGTGGTGGTGTTCACGGCCGCGTCGGTGGTGTGTTCGCTCGCGCCCTCGATCGGCTGGCTGATCGCCGGGCGGGTGCTGCAGGGCGTCGGGGCCGCGGCGCTGAGCCCCGCCTCACTGGCGCTGCTCGCCGCCGCGTATCCCGCCCCGAGAGAGCGCGTCAGAGCGATCGGGTTGTGGGCCGGGTTCAGCGGCATCGGCCTGGCCGCCGGACCGCTGGCGGGCGGGATCCTGGTGGAGTCCTTCGGCTGGCCCGCCATCTTCCTGGTCAACGTGCCCATCGGGGCGGTCCTGCTGCTGGCCGGGCTGCGTGTGCTGGGGGAGTCCCGCAACCCGAGCGCGCCGCCGATCGACGTCCCCGGCACGGTCCTGTCCGTCGCCGGCGTGGGCGCTGTGACCTACGGCCTGATCGAGGGCGGTTCCCGAGGCTGGACCTCGCCGGTGATCCTGGGCAGCTTCGCCGCCGGGCTGGTGCTCCTGGCCGCGTTCGTCGTGGTCGAGGGTCGTGTGTCGACGCCGATGCTGCCGCTGCGGCTGTTTCGTCAGCGGCTGTTCACGGTGTCCAACACGGCGATGGTCGTGGTCGGGTTCGCGCTGATGGGGTCGTCGTTCTTCTTCTCCCAGTTCTTCGTCTACGTCCAGGGCACTTCGATCCTGGTCGCCGGGCTGCGGACCCTGCCCGTCTCGCTGGCCATGGTGATCGTCAGCCCGTACGCGGGCCGGTTCGCGGCCAGGTACGGCTTCCGTGTCGTCGTCAGCATCGGCCTGGCGCTGGCCGGGCTGGGGCTGCTGGCGCTGGGCTTCGTCCACGCCGATACCGGCTACGGGAACGTGTGGTGGCGGCTGGCGGTCGCCGGCGTCGGGTTCGCTCTCACCATGTCGCCGCTGACCGGGGCCGCCATCCAGGCGGTCAGCCCGCAGGAGGGCGGCCTCGCCTCGGGCGTCAGCAGCACCACCCGGCAGATCGGTGCGGTGCTCGGCGTGGCGGTGCTCGGCGCGATCGTCCACACGCGGGAGTCCGGCGGAGCCTCCTTCGAATCCGGCCTCAACAGCGCCTTCCTCGCGGCGGGTGCCGTGACGCTGGCCTGCGCCGTGTTCACCGGCCTGTGGCTGAGCGCGGACGCGGAGGGGCGTCCGGGCGGAACAGTCAGGAGGCCAAGCGGGGCGAAGTTGCGGAAGGACTCGTTTCGGTTGGTGACCTGGGTGATCTGCTTGCGAAGGTCTGGATCCGACAAATACCGCAAGAGCGTGATCGTCCTGACCGCGCGGCCGAGCTCGCGAAAGGCTCGGTAGAGCCGGTTCTTGCGAGAGTGGTTGCCCAGGCGGCGCAGCAGGGTCACTGAGGACAGCCGGTTCTCCCGGATCGAGATCGCGGTACGCAGTAGGTCCGTCCAGTGAGCGATAGTCGGCGGAGCCGACGCCAGGCAGCTCGCAACCTGAGCCCACCGGCGCAGCCTGACAGAATCGTGACCCATGATCGACGATTTCGCGAAAGACAACCTGCACGGGAGACTGCGGCGGGACCGCAAGGCGCTGCTCTGGAAACTCGACGGCTTGTCCGAATACGACGCCCGCCGACCTTTGACAGCGACCGGGACCAACCTCCTCGGCCTGGTCAAACACGTGGCCAGCGTCGAGGCCAGGTACTTCGGCGAGGTCTTCGACCGCCCTTCCCCGGAACCGCTGCCCCGGTGGCAGGACTCCAACGGCAGCGATCTGTGGGCGACCGCGGACGAGACCCGCGATCAGATCATCGGGTTCTATCGGCGCACGTGGGAACACTCCGACGCGACGATCAACGAGCTTCCCCTCGACGCCCCCGGCCACGTGCCGTGGTGGCCGGAGCCTTATGCCGACACGAACCTGTTCGGCATCATGGTCCATGTCCTCGGCGAGTCCATCCGGCATGCCGGGCACGCCGATATCCTGCGCGAGGGCCTCGACGGCCGGACCGGGTTGCGCGCCGAACACGAGAAGCCTATCGACGAGGAAGCCCGTGCAGCCTACTGCGCGAAGATCGAACTGGCCGCCAGGGCGGCCGCACCAATCAAGGGTTAACCACAATCGCGCCACCGTGGCCCCCCACCAGCAAGATCACTTAAACGCCAGAGGTCGAAGTACTGCGACGCGCCCTTCACGACCTCGAGGCGCTCTCCGCACGCTCGGTTCTTCTTGGGTCCGGGCTGCGTCCGGTCAACTTGGCCTACGTGAAAGAAGAGATCATCGTCCTCTGACCTGCTGGAAGGATCCTCCAACCCTAGATGACGATCGAGCCATGTACGAGCAGAAGTACAAGCGTCACGCTATTCGCCCGGGGGCTCACCCGACGGCTGACCAACGCACGGGCCAGGGGCGCTGTCCAGGGTGATATCGCGTGCATCGGCTACCAACGATTCCCGTTGCCCAAGGTCAGCGGTGCTCCTGGCCGTCAGGACATCCTTCCGAGCTGTCTCCAGGAAGTCTCGCCTGGCCCTTACGACGTTTCGTCCTGCTCGTCGTCGGGGACGAGGCGGGCCTGATGGGCGAGCAGGCCCGCCTGCGTGCGGTTGGCCAGGCCGAGTTTGTCGAGCAGCCGGGAGACGTAGCTCTTGATCGTGGTTTCCGACAGGAACAGTCGCGCCGCGATCTCGCCGTTGGTCAGCCCCTCGCCGAGGCAGCCGAGCACGTCGCGCTCGCGGTCGCTCAGCGCTTCGGCCTTCTCCTGCGCGGCTCTGGTGTGGTCGTCGGTCCCGGCGGAGCGTGAGATGAGGTGGCGGGCGGCGGCCGGGGACAGCACGGTGTGCCCCTGGGCCGCCACCTTGACGAGGTCGAGCAGATCCTCCGGCGGGGTCGACTTGACCAGGAAGCCGCTTGCCCCGGCCGCCAGCGCCCGCAGCACATGGGCGTCGGAGTCGAAGGTGGTCAGGGCGACCACCGCTGGCGGCGTGCTCATCTTGGCGATCTCGGCTATGGCGGTGATCCCGTCCACGCCCGGCATCCTGATGTCCATCAGCACCACGTCGGGAGAGGTGCGCAGGACGGCTTCGACAGCGTCGGCGCCGTCCTCTGCCTCCGCGACCACCTCCACCTCCTCGCCCGCGGAGAGTATCGTGCGGAGGTGGTGGCGGACCATGGGGTCGTCGTCGGCCACGAGCACTCTGATCATCCGATTTCCCGCCGTTCGTGGTGCTGGGGGTCCTCGCCGGTGGGGATGGAGGCGGGCAGCACAGCCGACACGCGGAAACCGCCGCACGGGGCCGGGCTCGCCTCGAAGGAGCCGCCGAGCAGCACGACACGGCGCCGCAGACCGTCGAGGCCCGTTCCTGAGCCGCTGGCGGCCAGGATGGTGTCGCCGGAGCACGGTGGAACGGCGTTGGTCACCGTCACCGTCAGGGCGCCGTGGTCGTAGGTCAGCTCGATGTCCACGCGGGCTCCCTGCGCGTGCTTCATGGCGTTGGTGAGCGCCTCTTGCAGCACCCGGTACGCGCCCCGGGCGATGGCCGGGGGCAGCGCCCTCGGCTCGCCGGTGACGTGCAGGGTGGTCGGGTTGCCCGCCGAGATTGCCGCGTCCACCAGGGCGCTCACGTCGGTAGGGGCGAGCATGACATGCGGCGGCTCGCCCCGCTCGTGCTCGTGCGTGTAGTCGTGGTGGGGGTCGGGGTCGTTGCGCAGGATACCGATCAGGTCGCGCAGCTCGGTCAAGGCACGTGAGCCGGTGCGGCGAATCTGCTCGGCGGCGGCCTGGGCGGCGCGGTCTGTCGTGGACACCTTCAGCGCGCCGGCGGCCAGCACGATCTCGGTGACGTGGTGAGTGACGATGTCGTGCATCTCGCCGGCCAGCCGCTGCCGTTCCGCCGCCCTGGCCCGCTCGGCCAGCAGGTGCTGCTCGCGTTCGGCGCTCTCGGCTCGTTCGCGCAGCGATCGCACCAGCTCGCGGCGCGCCCGGACGTACAGGCCGAGCACGGCGGGCAGGATGACGGTGGTGATCCCGGCGTACACGGTCTCCCAGGACGGCATCCACGGCCGGGTGGCGGCCACCGCCAGGAACGCCGCGTACGCCAGCACTGCACGGCGCGGCAGCGTGTGGGCCAGGAACCACACGATCACCGGCGTGCACAGCGGCGCGGTGACCGGCGTCGCCGGATCCACCGGGGTGAACATCCCCGCAACCAGCGTGTCGCCAAGGGCCGCCACGGCCGTCGCGGTGGTCGTGACCCCCGCGACCGCCCGGGGGAAGCGGGCGAGCGCCGGCAGGCAGGCGGCCACCGCCAGGCTGAACACCAGCCCGGCGGCCGGCCCCAGCGGGCCGCTGCTGCGCTGCACGTTGAGGTAGATGGCGACGTCGAGGAACGCGAACGCGGCCATGGCGACGGCCAGGAAGACCATAGTCCTCCTGGCCGTCCTCCTGGCCTCGCCCGGCTGCAGTGTGGTGGTGGTCACGGTCCGTTGAGGCGCTCGCACGCGGGCACCGGCGTCGTGGCGGTGCTCCCCGGCCGCTCGGTGATCAGGTGAGCCACCTGCCTGCTGGCCGCCTTCGGCGCCCAGCGCGGCCACGACTTCCCGCTCACCGACGGCGTGCCGGTCCGCGCGAACGATGTCCAGGCGGCCACCATATCCCGGGCCACGGACTGCTGGAGGGCGGTGAGCGGGACCCGCTTGCCGTCCAGGCTGATCGGCTTGTCCTTCACGTCGAACAGGTACAGCAGCTCGGAGGCGTGCCCGGCGCCGGCGGGGAACCCAGGCGGGGACGGGATGAACGGCGGGACGGTGTCGTCGCCGAACACGTAGGCGTACACCTTCGCCCGCTTGGCCAGGGCATCGCGGTCCTCGGCATGGGGGCAGGCGAAGACGGCATCGGTGTAAGGAGCCGCCCAGGCCTCGCTCGCGGTCGCGAAGTCCTCGCGCCGATAGCGGCGCGCGATGTCGTCCGCCCTGCTTCCGAAGCCCTCGCGCAGAAGGGCGGGCAGGTTCTCATCGGTGATCGGCGTGCCGGCCAGGCCGAGGGTCCCGGCAAACAGCAACGCCTCCTTGCTCGTGTGCCCGGACAGCACCGGCACCCGGGCGAAGTCGCCCGCACGCAGCGCCCGCTCAGGAGAAGTGGGCAGGGTGGCGCCGCCGTACGCTGCCGCCTGGAACAGCGCGGTCTGCGGTAGCAGATCCTTGACCGGCTTGCCACGCAGACATGTGAGGATCTTTCCGGCGTCCCGCCCGGCCGGGCAGCCAAGTCGCGTCGCGGCTGTCCGCGTGGCGGCGTGGCTGTCCTTCATCGAGCGCCAGAACGGGGTCCGCGGCGCTCCCGGCATCGGCAGCAGGACGGTCCCGCAGGAGCCGCTCTGGATGATCGCCTTGGCGAACAGGCCCCTGCTGCCGGGGGCGGTGAGGTGACCGCACGTGGCGACGCCGCCGCCCGACTCGCCGAACAGCGTCACGTTGACCGCGTCGCCGCCGAACGCCGCCGCGTTGCGCTGCACCCAGCGCAGCGCTGCCTGCTGATCCTGCAGCCCGAACGTGCCCCCGCCGGCCATCCCCGGCAGCGCCAGATAGCCGAGCACGCCCAACCGGAACTCCACCGTGACCACCACGACGTCCCCCTGCGTAGCCAGGCGGCGCGGGTCGTAGTCGGCGCCCCTGCCCGCGACGAACCCGCCGCCGTGCAGCCAGACCAGCACGGGCCTGCGCTTCCCACCCGCCTTCGTGGGGCCGGCCTTCTTGGGGACGGTGACGTCGAGCGTCAGACAATCTTCGGCGTCGCTGCGCTCCTTCGGATTGCCGTTGTCCTGCGGGCAGGCAGGGCCGGACGCCGTCGCGGGCACGACGCCCGGCCACCTGGCCACCGGCTGGGGCGGCCGCCAGCGCAACTCGCCGACCGGCGGGCGCGCATAGCGGATGCCCCGATACCTCAGGACATCTCCGTCGTCGACCCCTCGGATCACCCCGCTGTCCAGCACGACCTCCGGACCCGGGACCGTCGCCGGCCCCTTCCGGGCCTCCGCCGCGCCGCATCCCTGGACGAGCAGCAAAGCCATGGCGCTCAGGCAAGCTGTACCTCTGGCGAACACGTGTCGTAGCAAACCCATGTCTGGCACGTTAGGTACGGCCATCCCTCCGCTGGTACGGCCGAAGGTTGCGGATCACCGACCCATGGTTGTCTCCCGTACGGCGACTGGGCGGCGTAACCGCCGACCGGGGCTAACGGAATCGTCTGCACCAAGGGCGACAGCCGTCCTCCGGCACCCTGCCGCGAAGGCGCCGTTGACGGCGGCCCTGCCTCGCGCCATCTCTGAGCGGATGGCCCAGGCCTGCCACAACGGGCTCAGATGACGTATCCACCCTTGCACGTCTACATGTACTTGCCTATGCACGTTAGTTGTACGCCGACACCTGGCGTGAATCTCTGGCACGCCAGCGGCGAGACGGCCTGGCAGAGCGTCTTCCACTTCCACCTCCACGTGGTGCCCCGCTTCGAGCCCACCGACCTCACACCGCCGTGGACGGAGGTCGAGCACGCTGACCGCACCGCACCAGGGCGGCCGACCGCTCAGCATGCCGGCCACACCCGGCGCCGCCGGATGGGGTCGGCGTCGGCGGTGATGCGGGCGGAGGTCTCTTCGCCGAGTTGTACGTAGCGGCCGAGGCTGGCCAGGTGCTGGTGGCGGCTCTTGGCCTGGAGTTCGGGCGCGGTGCGTCCGGCTTGGGCCAGATGCTGCAGCGCCGAATGACGAAGCTGGTGCAGGGTCCAGCCCTGCCGGTGCGGGTCGAGTTGGGTTGAGGCGGTCTTGAACAGGTATTCGGCGCGTGGGTAGGACAGCCGCCCCCGTCCGGTGGTCGGGTCGATGTCGGCGGCCGCGGGCGTGCGCGGGCCGGAGGAAGGAGCGCGCCGGTCGGCCAGGAACAGCGGCCCGGTGGTGCGGTCGGCCAGCAGGTGGGGCAGCAGCCGGGCGGTGGGGGTGGCCCAGTGCACGTATGCGATGGCGTCGCCCTTGGAGACGACACGGGCGCGGCGGAACTCCAGGTCGAGGTCCTCGACGTTAAGGGTGAGGGTCTCCTCGGCGCGGGCGGCCGTGTCGTACAGGAGCCGCCACAGCAGGCGTTCCCGCAGGGCGTGCGCGGGGTCGGTGAACAGCATGTCCAGCCGGGTGGCCGGGATGGCGCGGTCGCCGCGGCGGGCGCTCTTGCGGCGCTCCAGCCGCCGGGCGGGGTTGGTGGCCAGCAGGTCCTGGCGCTGGGCCCAGGTGGTGAAAAAGACCAGGGCGGACAGGTGCCGGTTCCAGGTGGCGGCGGCCGCGGTCGTCCAGCGCTCCATCACCGCGGCGTACTGCTCGGGCGTCAGCGCGGCGACCGGATACTGAGGCCCGGTCACGGCGGTCTGGGCGGACACGGCCCCAAGACCTGTGTCACAGATGTGCGGCGCCGTGGGCAGAGGCTAGGTGGTCGTTCGCAACCGGGCCTCGACGGCCCAGTGGGGTGCGTTCCAGTGGTCGGCGATGGTGGCGGCCTGGGTGAAGTGGGCGGCGGCCTCGTCGGTGCGGCCGAGGAAGACGGCCAGTTCACCGAGGATGTGGGCGACCGGGCGCAGCGCCAACGACAGGCTCGCGGCGCCCGCCGGGGGGCCGTTGCGATGCGGAAGCAGCGTCGCGTAGATCTCCTCGGCGGCATCGCGGTCGTTCAAGGCGATGATGGCCATCGCGCGCAACGTGGTGAGGAAGGTGAAGAAGAAGTCGGGGCGGATCGGGCTGGGTGACGCGCGGACCTCGCGAGCTTCGGCGTCCAGGCCGTTGGCGTGGAGGGCGAGCGCGAGCAGGTCGGAGACCATGGGGCCGAGCACGGCGTGGAGGGCGCGAACGTCGTCCAGGTGCGCACCGAGCGTGCCGTCGTTCAGCCAGATCGTGGCCAGGGCGAGTTGGAGAAAGCCCGTATGCACCGATCCGATGCGCCGCATGCCCTCGTCGGCCTTGATGTAGAGGAGTTCGGCGTCGGCAAAGCGGCCTTCGATGAGCGCCAGGCTCGCCAGCGTGATCTCGGTGACGGCGATCGCCTCGCGCATTCGGTAGGTATGCGCGAGTTCCAGGGCCTCCGTGATCACCTGGTGCATGGTCACCGGGTCGTTGGCGGCGGCGGCGACGCCGGCATGGTTGAGCAGCCCGGTGACGCGGTAGACCGGCAGGTCGTGCTCGGTGCCGATCTCCACGAGCTCCCGGCAGAGCTCGGCGTCGCCGTGGACTTCGGCCAGGATCTCGAGTGCCGCGGCCCGCAACCGGGGTTCGGTGGCGAGGTCGAGTGCCTCCTGCGCTGCCTCCAAAACGGTCGGGTCGTCCTCGCCGACCAGTTCGTGCGCGTACGCCGTCAGGAGCCGGGACCGCACCGAAGGGGTCAGGTCACGCTTCAGCAGGCGGCTCAGGCGGTCGACGATGGGCCGGTCCACCGTGCCGTACGTACGGGCCTGCCAGGCGGTCGGCTCTGTCCACGCGGTGAATGCGGTGATCATCAGGTCGTCGCGGCCCAGGGACTCTGCGTACTCCACAGCTTCACGGCGTGTCTCGCGGGCGGCTGCGACGGCTCCCGCCCGGATCTGCGCGCGCAGCAGCCTGCCGAGCAGTTCGACGCGTTCGTCCGGTCCGGTCGAGTTGGTGACGGCGTCGGTGAGGAGGTCGGCCGCCACGTCGTGGGCGTAGCGGGCCTCGGCACGCTCGGCGGCCTGGACACAGTAGCCGACGGCCTTCGGTGAGCCGGCGCGCGCGTAGTGGTGGGCCAGCGCCGCGATGTCGTCGGTTCCTTCAAGAGCGGCGGCGATCCGGGCATGCATCCGGGTAGCACGCAATCTGCTGACGTCGGCGATGAGCGTGTCCCTGACGAGGGCGTGGACGAAGCGGATGAGGCCTGGGCCGGGCTCGTCGAGGAGCCCGGCGATGACGCCCGCGTCCAAGGCGTCCATCACCCCGTCCTCGTCGGTGTCGGCGGCCTTGACGAGGACGTCCACTGAGCTTTCCTGGCCTGCGACCGCGGCCAGCCGGAGGACGGACACGCCTCCCTCGGGCAGGCGCGCGAGCCGTCGGCGCAGGACGTCCCGTACGCCTTCGGGGACCTCGGAGAGGGCGACCAGCGCGCCTTCGCCGTTCAGCAGCCGGGCGCTTTCGCGCACGTAGAACGGGTTGCCGCCGGTGCGCTCGGCGATCCCTGCGATGGTCTCCTCGTCGGCCTCGCATTCGGCCCGTACGAGCTCCGCGACGGCCTCGTCGTTCAGCCCCGGCAGCGCTAGGCGGAGGGGCGTGGCGCGCGCGAGGGAGGCCAGCGTTTCGGTGAGGTGCCCGCTCTCGTCTGCGCGGTACGCGGCGACGACCAGGATCGGGGCCCGTATGCCGAGGCCGCCGCCGAGCAGTTCCAGCGTGGCGGCGTCCGCCCAGTGCAGGTCGTCCAGCACGACGGCGACCGGCCGTTCCGTGGCGACCGCCGCAAGCCACTTCCACACGGCTTGGCGCAGCCGGAACCGTCCGGCGGTGGCGTCGTCGTCCGCCGGTCCGGTGTCGGTGAGCAGCGGCGCGAGGTCGTCCGCGAACTCGCCCGGAGACGTGGTCGCGGCGGCGGCTCTCAGCGCCTCAGTCCAGGCCCACGCGGGCGGCGCGCTGTCGACCTCGGGGCAGCGGCCGACGGCGACCAGCCACCCGTCACGTTCGAGCCGCCTGCCGAGGTGTTCCAGCAGCGCCGACTTGCCGAGCCCGGCCTCGCCGGTGACAAGGGCGATACGGGCTCCGTCGGTGGCGGCCCCGGTGGCGGCCGTGACCAGTGCCGACAGCTGTGCCTCGCGTCCGACGAACGGCGCCTCGACGATCGGAGCCGCCCCCGGGGGAGGGGCCACCTGCGGCAGCGGGGCGGTCAGCGGGGGCGGGGGCACGGTCGCGCGTAGGACGTCTGTGCGCTGGGTGAGGATCGCCTCCTCCAACGCCGTCAGGTCCGGGCCAGGGTCGAGCCCGAGCTCCTCGGCGAGGATGCCGCGGGCGCGGCGGAGCGTCGCCAGCGCGTCGGCTTGGCGGCCGCTGCTCCACAGTGCCAGGGCGTGCAGCCGCCAGCCTTCCTCGCGGAGGGGCTCGTCGCGGGTGAGCCGCTCGGCCTCGGGAACCACCGCGGCGGGGTCGCCGATGCGCAGACCAGCCGCGACGTGCAGCTCGGTGGCGACCAGGCGTAGCTCGTTCAGCCGGGCCGTCTCGGCGGCGGCCCACGGCTCGTCAGCGACCTCGGCGAACGCCGGTCCCTGCCACAGCCCCAGCGCCTCGGCGAACCGAGCCTGCGCGGCGCGTAGGTCGGTGTCCGTACGCGCTCGGCCCAGCAGTCCCTCGAACCGCCACGCGTCCACCGCCTCCGGTGGCAGCCGCAGCGCATAACCCGGCGCCGCGCTCACCAGCAGCCGGGCCGGCGTGCGCGGCGGACGTCCGGGCTCCAGCAACCGACGCAGGTTGGACACATACGCCTGCAGGGACATCAGCGCCCGCGCGGGCGGCTCCCGGCGCCACAGATCCTCGATCATCCGGTCGACCGGCACGACCTGCCCACGCGCCGCCACCAGTAACGCCAGCACGCCCCGCTGCCGCGGCCCTCCGAGGTGAACGGCCGCACCGTCTACCTCCGCTGCGAACGCGCCCAGCACCCGGATGAAGACCATGATCTGCACATCGTATGTGGACGTTCCAAATCGGCTCCAAGCCCCCTCCAAATACCCGGGAGCAGCCTGAACACATCGCACCGACCGAGGGCAGGACAGATGAGCGTCAACACCCAGGACATGGAGATCGTCCACCGCGTGCTCCGCCGTGAGTCACGGCTGCTGATGGAGCTCGTCGCGGCCGTCATCCCGGGTGACACCGCTCGCGCCAAGGTGATCGCCGACCACTTCCGCGTATACCGGCTGGGCCTGCACAACCATCACGAGGGCGAGGACGAGCTGCTGTGGCCGCCGCTGCTTTCCCGGGTGGACCTAGAGGCCGACATCGTCCTGCGCATGCAGGCCCAGCACGAACGCATCGCGGCCACCCTGACCAGGCTGGACGCCACGGTCCCCGCCTGGGAGGCCACCGCGGGCGCCGACGAACGCGACACCCTCGTGGCCGCCCTCTCCGAGCACCGCGCGGTCCTGCTGGAACACCTCGACGACGAGGAGGCCACCCTCCTCCCGCTCGCGGCCAAGCACATCACACAACGGGAGTGGGCCTCCCTGGGCGACCACCTGGTGAACAGCACTCCCAAGCTCACCCTGCTCACGCTCTTCGGCGCCGTCCTGGAAGACGCGAACCCGGCCGAGCGCGCCATCGTCCTCAGCGGCCTCGCCACCCCAGTCCGCGTCATCTGGCACGTCATCGGCCGCCCCCGCTACGCCCGCCACATCCGCCGTGTCCGCGGCTGAACCCTGCCCAGTCTGAACAACAAAGGAGAACAACCATGTCGCTGAAGAAGCTCAACACCGTCCTGGCCACCGCCGTCGTCCTGTTCACCCTCTACCTCGGGTTGTCCTTCGTCCTGCCCCTCGAGGCGTCCTTCCCGGGCCTGCCGAACTGGCCCTCTGGCGACAGCGGCTTCCCTCTCGTGAAGGGCAGCCGCGAAATCGCGATGGGCCTGGCCATGGGCGCCCTGCTGGTGACGGGCCACCGCCGCGCCCTGGGCTGGGTCCTGCTGATGGTCGCCGTCGCCCCGTTCGGCGACATGGTCAACGTCCTGGCCCACCACGGCTCCACGGCCGCCGCGTTCGGCATCCACGGCCTGACCTCGGCGCTGATCGCGGTCACGGGGTTGCTGATCCTCCGCGAGACCAGCAACGCCCGCAAGGCCACCGCCCCAGCACCCACCGCGCAGCCCGCCTGACGTCTGCACGCCCAAGGGGTGCACGGTATTCCTTCGCATTTTCTGAGAACTCGAAAAAAGGGAGACGACAATGACGATCAACGATTTGCGCGGTGTCCTCAAGGGGTACGCGCGGAGGAGCGCGTGGTCCGGGTGGGCGCGGGCGTGAAGTGGGGGCAGGTGCTGGCGGCGGCCGGTCCGCTGGGTCTGACGGGCCTGTCCGGCAGCGCGCCGGGGGTCAGCGTGACCGGCTACACCCTGGGCGGTGGGGTCGGCTGGTTCAGCCGCAAGTACGGCTTCGCCTCCGACAGCGTGCGGGCCATCGACATCGTGGACGCCGATGGCGAGCCGGGCCGGGTGAGCGCCGAGTCCGATCCCGAGCTGTTCTGGGCGCTGCGTGGCGGTGGCGGGGACTTCGCGGTGGTGACCGCCCTCGAACTCGAGCTGTACCCCGCGCCAGTCCTGTACGGCGGGCGGGTGATCTGGCCGGAGCACCGGACCAGGGAGGTGTACGACGCGTTCCTGGAGATCACCGCTGAGGCGCCGCGTGAACTCAGCGTCTGGATCAACCGGCTCCAGCCACCCGGCGCGGCGCCGATGGTGACGCTGGATCTGGCCTACCTGGGTGAGGCGGCTCAGGGGGAGGACCTGCTGGCGCGCCTCGACAAGATCGAGGGCGCGATCTCCGACAGCCGCGGCGTCGTCCCGGTTGCCGCCCTGGGCGCCATCGCCGCCGAGCCCACCGATCCGGCCCCGTCCATCGCTCGTGCGGAGCTGCTCACCGGCCTGGACGCGGACGCGGTGGAGCTCCTGCTGGCCAAGCCGGTCGAACCGCTCATCAACGTGCAGATCAGGCACCTGGGCGGGGCGCTCGCCGAGCCGGGCGGCGGGGCCGGTGCGAGCGGCGCGGTGGCTGAGCCGTACCTGCTCGGCCTGCTGGGTCTCGGCCTGCCGCACGCGGCCGACGCGACGCGCGCCAAGCAGGCCGAGGTCGTGGCTGACCTGGAGGCCTACATCAGCGGCCGCAAGCCGTACACCGTGCTGTCCCCCGGTGACACGGCGGCGAAGTCCTTCTCCGGCAGCGCGCTCGCGCGACTGCGGGAGATCAAGCGGGCCCGTGACCCGCACAACGTGTTCCGCGCCAACTACCCGGTGCACGGATAGATCGGTTCCCAGCAGGTCCCGGCCCCTCCGCCCACCGGGGCGGCGGGGCCGCACCGAACCCGCGTGACAGATGTCGCCGCGAGCACTGTGAAGGGCACATTCGGTTGTGGGTGGTGGTGTCAGGAGGGGTCGTTGTGTGACTTGGATTCTTGACGGCGTGATTCTTTGAAAGCTTTCCGTCGTGATTTTCGATCTTGTCTCTCGGCGGAGGGGAGATGAGTGCGTGAAGGCCATTGCCCGGCGGGGCAACGGCCTTCACCGTTCCGATGCGGGTGGAGGTGTTGTGACCTGCAAGCGATGACCGTCACCTGGATGTGGTTTGCACAGCGATCTCTTTGGCGGGGTCCTGGTCGGCCGGGTCGGCTTGCGGGCGCGCGCTGCGCAGTGCGGTCTCGACGCGGCCCATCAGGTGGGCCGGGACGATGGCCTGTCGGAGAGAGGGGCCGAGCACCATCGTGGCGCCCATGCCCGCCCCGCAGACGGCGAGCCAGCGCCCGCGAGGCGGCCATGCGGATCTCGGCCATGGCGTTGAAGACGTCCATGGACGCGTCGGCCTCGGTTCCGTCGCGGGCCGTGCGGGCTTGGGCGGCGAGCGATCTTGCCGGTCTGGTTGTCGACCTGCCCGTTGGTCACGAGCCCTATCCGCCAACCGGCCTCCCGCAGCCGTCCCAGCCCGGCCAGCACCTCGGGCGGGCAGACGACCAGTTCCGGCATCCGCGCTCGGAACGCCGTCAGCAGCACCTCCGCCGGCGCGGGAAGCCCGAACCGCTTCCGCACCGCGGCGAAGAACTCATCCATCGGCAGCGACCCGTCGGCATCCAGCTCGACCATCCAGGCGGCATCTTGCTCGCCCAGCCGCCGCTGGTCAGCAAACTCCGCCACCCACCGGCGGAACGCGTCCAGCCGATCCACGAGCGTGTTGTCCAGGTCGAAAAGCGCCAACTTGTCCACGATCACCAAACCTACGGTGATCTACGCGACTATGTCAGGCCATGGTCTCCGTACACACCGCACCCGCCCCACGACCGGCCAGGAGCCCTATCGTGACCACGCTCGAACGCACCCACGCCCAAGGGCTCACCGGGATCGTCATCAGTTCGCGCAGCAGGAAACCGACCCCGAGCGGCAGCTGACGGCCTGGGAAGCGCCCGAAACCCTGGGTCTGCTGGCCTGAGGGCATCACTGCATGGACGTCTTGTCGGGACCATTTGCGACAATCCGGGCCATGACTAGCAGGAATGCCCCCGAGTTGCGTCAGCTCTGCCACCAGGACGAGATCGACACCGACCTGTCGCGCGAGCTGATCGACTGCTGGGTTGAGGTCAGCAATGCCGGTGGGGCCGTGGGGTTCCCGTTCCCGCCCGTGACCGTCGAGGAGGTCGCCCTGGCCGCCGAGCAACTCATCGCAGGTCTGCGTCCCGACCGCAGCCGCTTGGTCCTGGCCACGGTCGGTGGCGTCCTGGCGGGCTGGCTGAACGTCCGTCGCGATCCCCACCCGCTCGTCGCGCACTGGGGCACCCTGCACCACGTCCAGTCGCACCCCGCCTTCCGAGGCTGCGGCATCGGGTCTGCCCTGATGAACCACGCCCGCCGGGTCGCCCGTGAGGATATGGCTCTGGAACACCTTCACCTTGCCGCACGATCCGGCATGGGGCTGGAGCACTTCTATGGTGGTTTGGGCTTCAAAGAGATCGGCCGCCACCCCGGCGCCCTCCGTCTGGCGCCGGGTGACGACCGAGACGAGATTTTCATGGTCTTGACGCCGCTGTGATCTGCACGGGTGGCTCGCCTCGTGTGCGATGCGAGTGCCGGACCCGAGGTGCTGGGCTGCGACGGGTGTTGTTCGTGATAGAGGTCAGTACACGGCGCGTGCACATCCTGGGTGTGACCTCCCATCCGACCAGTGCGTGAACGGCTCAGCAGGCCCGTAATCTCCTGATCGACTTTGGCGAGCGAGCGGCGTCGTTCCGCTTCCTCATCCGCGATCGAGACGCCAAGTTCACCGCCGTCTTCGACGAGATCTTCGCCGCGGTGAGCATCACGGTGTTGAAGACGCCGCCGCGGACCCCGAGGGCGAACTGCTATGCCGAGCGGTGGATCCGCACGGTCCGAGCCGAGGTCTCCCACCGCATGCTGATCTACGGTGAACGCCACTCGCGCACGGTCCTGGACGAGTACATCGATCACTACAACCGCCACCGACCTCACCAGGCGCGCGGGCAACGACCACCCGATCAAGACGAACAGGCGGTGGTGCCGATCGAAGGCCGGATCGAACGCCGCAAGGTTCTCGGTGGAGCGATTAACGAGTATCACCGGGCTGAATAGCGGCCGGGGACCCGCAGCTCAGGCCATACGCGCCAGTTTTGACGCGGTACAGGATAGTGATCGTCTCGCCGCACACCTAACGTGCTACGTCGTGGAGGTCAAGCGAATGATCGACAAACCGTGGCGCGCAACCGCATCCGCAAGCTCGGCGTGGGTCGGGGCGCGGTCCACGTTGATGGTGATGCCGAGGCGGCGGGCGTTCTTGTGGCCGACGGACGCGATCATTTTGGCGTACTCGGCCGCCACCATGTCGGCGTCCTCGTCGAGGGTGGCGTGCATGGGCAGACGCCGGCCCTGGAGGGTGACCTCGATGTGGGTGCCGCCGCGGAAGTTTATCCGCCAGCTGCTGTTGGTGAAGACGCACAGTTGGTCGCCGATGCGCTGCTGGGCGACGGGGAGGTCGAATTGCTTGCCCGATTTGCGACCGGTGAAGTGCAGCAGCATCAAATGCTGGCTGGGGCCGCCCTTGCCGCGGCGGAGCTGAGCCCGCATGACGGGGTTGACCAGACGCATGAGGAGATTGGGCGGATGCCGCCTGGTAACGGCCGGTTTCGCTGAATCGGTCACGATCGTCATCCTAAAGGATCGCAGCCGGTCGCTCGTTCGAGCGCGGCGCGTATGGCCAGGGGGGAGGGCTTTGGAAGGAGGGCGGCCAGGTGGCCGTCCGGGCGGATCAGGGCAAGGCTGCCCGGGGGGGCGGCCAGCGCCCGGGTGATGACGCCGTCGGCGTCGATGGCGTGCAGGTCGTAACCCTGGCAGGGGATGCTCGCACGGTCGAGGGGGCCGGCGGTGAGCGCGATGAAGTCGTGGCCGAGGAGGCGGCGCAGGCGGGTGCGGCGGCCGTCGACGACGACCGGGGCGTCCGGGCAGAGGGTACCCGCCGTGGCGTCGCCGGGGGTGGTGAGGGGTGAGTCGGCGTAACGGTACGGTTCGGCCAGTTTGCCTGAGTCGATGAGTCGGCGGGCGGCGGGGTCGGTCACCGCGCGTTCCAGGACCGTACGGCGCCGCTCCCGCTGGGCGTCGGTCTGCGGGACCAGGAACTCCATCGTGGCGCCGGTGACCCGCAGGTTTTCCAGCGCCGCGGCGCGGCGTTCGACGGCGTAGCTGTCCAGCAGGCGGTCGCCGCCGAGGGCGAGCTTCCAGGTCAGGTTCTCGGCGTCCTGGATGCCGGAGTTGAGGCCGCGGGCGCCGAACGGCGCGTACAGGTGGGCGGCGTCGCCGGCCAGGAACACCCGGCCGCGCCGGAAGGCGGAGGCGACCCGTTCGTGGAAGCGGTAGAGCGACTGCCACACGATCTCGTACGGCTGGTGGCCGGTGATCCGGCGCACCATGGCGTCCACGTCGGCGACGGCTGGGTCGAACGACGGCGGGACCTGCCAGTCGATGCGCCACACGGAGTCCGGGCACTGGTGGACCAGGACCTGCCGGCCGGGGTTCCACGGCGGGTCGAACAAGAAGCGGCGCTCGCTGGGGAAGGGCAGGTCGGCCTTTATGTCGCAGATGAGGAACAGGTCGTCGTAGGAGCGGCCAGGGAAGTCGATGCCGGCGAGCTGACGGACGGTGCTGCGCGAGCCGTCGGCGCCCACCAGGTGGCTGCCGCGCACGGTCACGCGTCCATCGGAGGTGGCGGCGTCGACCTCGACGCCGCCGGCGTCTTGGCGGTAGCCGATGACCGGGTGGCCGAAGCGCATGTCGATCAGCGGTTCGGCGGCCGCGCGGGCCGCCAGCAGCTCCTCGACTCGGGCCTGGGAGATGTTGATCCATGGCGGAAATGCGCTGCGGCCTGGGTCGGGGAAGGTGACGGTGAACAGCTCGTGCTCGCGGTAGAAGGTGCGGCCGGTCGTCCAGGTGACGCCCTCGGCGACCATCGGCTCGGCGCAACCGATGCGGTCGAGGATGTCCAGGACGTCGCGCTGGAAGCAGATGGCCTTGGAGCCGGACGGGTCGCGGCGCGGCTGCGCGTCCAAGACGATGGACGGCACCCGCCGGCGGGCCAGCAGCAGCGCGGTGGCCAAGCCGACCGGACCGGCGCCGACGATCACGACTGGAGTCGGTTCCATACCTCTCGGTCCCTTTCCGAGGTCCAGATGACCGGCCGCTCGACGCCCGACAGCTCGTCCCACAGCCGCGAGACGTTGAACGGTAGGCAGTGCTCGAAGATCGGCCAGTGGCCGTAGCGCGGCTCCAGGTCCGCGTGGACGGCGTCGAACGCCTGCTTGAGCGAGCCGCCTGACTTCCGCACGGCCTTCACGTGGCCGATCATCGTGGTGAGGAAGTCGCGGGTCTGGGCGATGGCGGCGTCCGCCGCGCGCCTGCCATGGGCGACCGCGCCCCTGCCGCCGACCAGTGTCTCGGCGCCGAGTGCGGCGACCTCGTCGAGGGTGGCCGAGGCCCACTCGAGGTGGAAGGCATCACCGGTGTAGAGGGCCGCCTGCGCCTCGACGAGGTCGCCGGCGAACAGCACGCGTTGCCGGGGAAGCCAGGCCACCACGTCGCCCTCGGTGTGGCCGCGGCCGACGTGGCGCAGGACGAGTTCTCCCCGGTCGCCGCCCAGGTGGATGACGGCCCGGTCGGAGAAGGTGAGGGTCGGCCAGGTCAGGCCTGGGATCGAGGCGGGCTCCTTGAACAGGCGGGGCATGCGCCCGTACTCCGACAGCCAGTCTTGCTTGCCGCGTTCGGCGATCAGGTTGCGGGTGTTGATGTGAGCGAGGATGACGTCGGCGCCGAACGCGGAAGCGCCTAGCGTCCGTACCGCGTGGTAGTGCGACAACACCAGGTAGCGCACCGGCTTGTCGGTGTGCTCGCGCAGCAGGTCCAGCCACTCGCGCGCGGCGACGGGGGTGGCGAGAGCCTCCAGGCAGACGACGAAGTCCTCGCCCTCGACCGCTCCCACGTTCGGGTCGCCCTCGGCGCTCAGCGCGTAGACGCCGTCGGCGATTACCTCCAGGGTCTTGGGCTTGTCGGCCAGGTCGGCGGAGGAGGCGAAGGGTTTACCGGTCATGGGCGAGCTCCAGCGCGATTGAGGTGATCTGGTCTTCCTGGCCGCCGACGAGTTTGCGCCGGCCGCATTCGAGGAGGATCTCGGCCGGGTCCACGCCGTAGCGGGTGGCGGCCTGGGCGGCGTGCCGCATGAAGGAGCTGTAGACGCCGCCGTAGCCCATGGCCAGCGACAGCCGGTCGGTCACGCACTCGGCGTCCATGATCGGCCGGACGACCTCCTCGGCCACCCGCATCATGGAGAAGGCGTCGACGCCGGTGCGCAGGCCGAGCCGGTCGCAGACGGCCACAAGCGCCTCGGTGGGGGTGTTGCCCGCGCCCGCGCCGAGCCCGCGCGTGCAGCCGTCGACCTGTACAGCGCCCGCGCGGAAGGCGGAGGCGGTGTTGGCCACGGCCAGGGACAGGTTTTGGTGGCCGTGGAAGCCGACCTGCGCGTCACCGCCCACCTCCGCCAGCAGCGCCTGCACCCGGTCGGACACCTCATCGAGGATGAGCGCGCCGGCGGAGTCGGTGACGTACACGCACTGGCAGCCGGCGTCCGCCATGATCCGGGCCTGGCGGGCGAGTGCTTCGGGGCTGAGCCGGTGGGCCAGCATGAGGAACCCGACGGTCTCCATCCCCATCGCGCGGGCCAGGCCGAAGTGCTGCTGGGAGATGTCGGCCTCGCTGCAGTGGGTGGCGATGCGGATGACGGCGGCGCCGGCGTCGTGGACGGCGCGGATGTCGTCCACGGTGCCGACGCCCGGCAACATCAGCGCGGCGATCTTCGCCTGCCCGGCCTCCTCCACCGCCGCGGCGACCAGCCGCAGCTCGTCGGTGGCGGATCTGCCGTAGACGTAGGAGGAGCCGCCGAGGCCGTCGCCGTGGGAGACCTCGATGACGGGCACTCCGGCCGCGTCAAGCTCTCGGACGACGCGGCGGACCTGGTCCTCGGTGAAGCGGTGGCCCACGGCGTGGCTGCCGTCGCGCAGGGTCGAGTCGGTGATGCGGATGTCGAGGTCGTCGCTGAACGTCATGCGATCAGCTCCCCGGCGCGGACGGCAGCGGCCGTCATGATGTCCAGGTTGCCGGCGTAGGGCGGCAGGAAGTCGCCGGCGCCCTCGATCTCCAGCATCACGGTGACCTTCTCCTCGTCGAACTGCGGGTCGGCCAGCAGCCGGTAGCCGGGCACGTACTGCCGCACCTGCTTGACCATCGCGTGGATCGAGGCGCTGATCTCGGCCCGGGAGGCGTCGGGCGGCAGGGAGCAGTAGACGGTGTCGCGCATCAGGACCGGTGGCTCGGCCGGGTTCAGGACGATGATTGCCTTGCCGCGGGCGGCGCCGCCGACGCTTTCGATGGCGCGGGCGGTGGTGCGGGTGAACTCGTCGATGTTCTGTCGGGTGCCCGGCCCGGCCGAGGCGGAGGCGATGCTGGCGACGATCTCCGCGTACTCGACGGGCGTGACTCGGCAGACGGCGTGCACGATGGGGATCGTCGCCTGGCCGCCGCAGGTCACCATGTTGATGTTCGGGGCGGCGGCGTGCTCGTCCAGGTTCACCGGCGGGACCACGTACGGGCCGCGCGCGGCCGGCGTGAGGTCGACCACGCGGATGCCGGCCTCGGCGTAGCGCGGGGCGTTGCGGACGTGCACCTGCGCTGAGGTTGCCTCGAATACGACCTCGGCGCCCTGCTTCAGCACCCAGTCCACGCCGTCGGCGCTGGTGGACAGGCCTGCGGCGGTGGCGCGGCGCAGGCCCTCGCTTGCCGGGTCGATCCCGGCCATCCAGCGCGGCTGGAGCCGGTCCGAGCGCAGCAGCTTGTACATCAGGTCGGTGCCGATGTTGCCCGACCCGACGATGGCGACCGGCGTTCTCACGTGAATTCCACCGCCACCCGGCCGATCACGTCGAAGTCGGCTTCGACGCGGTCCCCCTTGGCCACCGCGACGGCCCGCGCGCACGCGCCGGGCAGGATCACCTGGCCCGCCCGCAGCGTCACGCCCCTGGCGCCCAGTGTGTTGGCCAGCCAGGCCACCGCCTCGGCCGGATGGCCGAGGACGTCCGCGCCGGCGCCGCTCTCGGCGAGCTCGCCGTTCAGCCAGGTGCGCGCCCGCAGGGCGGCCAGGTCCACTTCGGGGGGGTGCGGCTCGCCCAGCACGTAACCGGCGCTGCTGGCGTTGTCGGCGACGGTGTCGGCCAGCGTGATGCGCCAGTCGGTGATGCGGCTGTCGATGATCTCGATGGCGGGCCGTACGGCCGCGGTCGCCGCGAGCACGTCGTCGGCCCGCACGCCCGGCCCGCGCAGGTCGGCCGCCAGCACGAACGCCACCTCGACCTCGGCCCGCGGCGCGATGTAGCGGCCGGCGTCGGTGCTGTCCTCGACGCGCATGATGTCGAGCAGGTGGCCGAAGTCGGGCTGGTCGACGCCCAGCATCTGCTGCATGGCCCGGGAGGTCAGACCGACCTTGTATCCGGTCACGTGCGCGCCGGCGGCGGTGCGCCGGTCGACGTTGAGCTTCTGGACGGTGTAGGCGCCGTCCAGGTCCAGCCCGCTGAGCGGCGGGATCGGCTCGCGGTCGCGCTCGGCGGCCGCGAGCGCGCAGGCGATGTCCTCGTATGTCACACCCTGACCTTCGCCCTGCTCAGCGGTGGCGGGCCAGCGCGGCGTCCCGCCCAGTGAAACGGCCGCTGACGCCGGCGTTCCGGGCAGCAGGACGCGGTCCGCACAGCGGAACGGGACGCTTGGCGCGATCACCGCGCGTTGCTGTTATGCGCTGAGCGGCGGTCTTCACCGCCACACCCCCTGGAGGTAGCGCATGCGCAGGTTCCTGATCGCTCTGGCCGCCACGCTGGCCCTGTTCGGCCTGGCCCCGGCGGGCCCGGCGTTCGCCGCGTCATCGACGGAGGTCTACTACGAGACAGTCGCCGAAGGCGACGTCTCGTTCATCCCGGCCTGCACCCCCGGCCCGCAGAACCCGACATGCGACCCGCGCGGGCCAGGCAGCGTCCTGACGTCGAAGGGCACCCTGGCCGCCACCCAGGGCGGTCCCGCCGTCGGATCCATCACCACCACGTGCGTCACCACCCGCAAGGTGGGCGCCGACTACTACGGAGCCTGCTACGACAAGCTCGTCACGCCCTCTGGCACCAGGATCGCGCTCGGCGAGATCAACGAGAGCGGCCTGGAGCGCTACGAGCCGCAGACCCTCTGCCTGACCCTGCCGCACGGCACGCTGACGATCCAGCAGATCGTCTACCCGAACGTCTTCAAGCTGACCCTCGAGATCGCCTGACCGTGCCAGGGGGGACGGCCGCGCCGTCCCCCCTTTCAGGCGTGCTGGCGAAGGAAGCCAGCCACGACGGCGTGGAAGTCGTGCGGGCGTTCCTCCTGCAGGTGGTGGCCGGCCCGGTCCATCACGTACAGCTGCCCGCGCGGCACCATCCTGGCCAGCATCAGCGGGTAGTCGGGCGTGAGGAACGCGTCGTACATGCCCCAGGCGAACAGCACGGGCGCCTGGATACGGGCCAGCTCGGCCGTCAGCTCCTGCCACTGGCCGCGCGGCTCGTCGGAGCGGGCGGCGAGCGCCATCTCCGCCGGGTCGAGCGACTGCCGGTAGCGCAAGGTCACGGTCTCGTCCGGGATGGCCTGGCCGTCGTACCACTCCAGGCGGGCCATCAGATCGCGCATCTTCTGCCACGATGGACCGTCACCGCCGTAGTAGGCGTCGCGCGCGTTGCGGCCCCGCCGGGCCCCCTCCGGCAGCGGCGCGAGCGGGCCATGAAAGACGGGCATCGAACCGGTGACCACCAGCGCACGGACCCGTTCCGGATAGCGTGCCGCCAGGTTGAGCGCGATCGTGCCGCCCCACGAGTTGCAGACGAAGTCAGCCCGCGGCACGCCCAGGGCGTCCATCAGGGCGACGATCCGGGCCGCGTGGAAATCCCACATGGGGCCGGTGATGACGCACTTGTCGCTCTTGCCGTATTGGAGCAGGTCGACCAGCAGGCACCGCCAGCCGGCGGCGAACAGCGGGGCCACCGGAGCGAAGTCAGTCCACGCGCTGCACCCGGGCCCGCCGCCATGCAGAAAGAACACCGGCTCCCCGCCGCCCAGCTCGGTGAGGTGGAAGGTGACGTCGCCGGCCTTCACGAACACAGGAACTCCTCCACAATCGCGGCGAAATCGGCCGCCTTGTGCTCCAGCGGTACCATGCCGCCCTTGATCACCCGCTGGGTGCTGCGCGGCAGTCGCGCGGCCAGCCGTTCCAGTTCGGGGAAGGCGAAGGGGTCCTCACTCGCCCCCACGCACAGCACCGGGCAGCGGATCAGGCCGACCCGCTGCTCCATGCGGTAGGCGGTGACCGCCTCGTGCCCGCTCTCCACCTGCGGCAGCACGGCCAGCGCGTCGCGCACGAAGCGGGTCAGCAGGTGCGGCGGGTAGAACGGCGCCCGCCCGTTCCACAGCTCCGTCAGGTGGGAGCCGTCGGAGCGTTCCTGTACCGCATCGACGGACGGGCGGCCCAGGCGGCGCAGCCGGGCCTCGTAGTCGATCATCGGCGTGGACGACAGCACCAGTCGGCTCACTCGGCCCGGCGCGCTCGCCGCCACCTCGGCCGCCACCACGCCGCCCGTATGGTGGCCCACGACGGCGGCCTCGGCCAGGTCGAGGGCGTCCATCAGGCCGAGCACCCCGGCCGCGTACGCCTCGATGGAGTGCACGGCCGGACGGGCGGAGTTGCCGAAGCCGGGCGTGTCCATCGCGATCGCCCGGCGGGTGCGGCCCAGCAGCGGGAGCACCTCCCGGTACTCATCCCAGGAGCGGGGCGTCTGGTGCAGCAGCACTACCGGTTCGCCCGACCCGCAGGAGGCGTAGTGAATCTGGCCGCCGGGCGTGTCGGCGTACCCGAACCGGATCATTTGCAGCTCTCCAGGAAGGCCAGCGACAGCGGGTTGTACAACTCGTGCCGCTCGTGCTGCGGCCAGTGCCCACACGCGTCGAACAGTTCCAACCGGGAGCCGGGGATCGCCTCGTGCATGGCGCGCGCCTCCGGCACGTCGCCGAACGGGTTTTGGCGGCCCCACACGATCAGCGTCGGCATGGTCAGCTGGGCCAGCCGGTCGGTGGTGAGCAGGTTGCGCTGCCGCGTCTGCATGTCCTGCAGGCATAACAGGTTGTGGACGTTGGCGACGAAGTCGGGCCGGTGGTAGATGCGGTGCCTGATGGCGACCAGTTCCTCGCTGACGTCGCGTTGCGGGTCGTGCATGAGCAGGTGCAGCCGGTCGCGGGTGAGCGCGGGGTCGTCGGTGCGCACCGCTTTCAGGGTGGAGGTGCGGATGCGCTCCATGACCTGCGGGTTGGCCTTGGTGCCGCCTGCGGCCAGCAGTTGCAGGCTCGCCACTCGCTCGGGCTCTTCGGAGGCGAGCCAGGAGGCTACCCAGCCGCCCAGCGACTCGCCGATCAGGTGTGCGCGCTGAATTCCGCACGCGTCCAGGTAGTCGCGCAGGTGGCCGACGTAGCGGGGGATCTCGTATGGGACGTCCGGTTTACCGGTGTAGCCGTGGCCGAGCATGTCGATGGCATGGCAGCGGTACCCGGCCGCGGCGTGGGCCGGGAGGTTGCGGACGAACGCCTCCAGGTGGCCGCTGGTGCCGTGCAGGAAGATCACCGGCATGCCGTCGCCGGGTCCCGCCTGGAGCGAGCGGGTGGGGATGCCGTCCGCGTCCACGAACGTGACCTGGTGCTCGATCTCGGCCAGGTCCATCCAGATGGTCACAGCGCGCTCCTCAAGGGGACAGGACGGCGACGGCCATGCCGGTCAGCCAGTCGGGGACGGGGTCGTAGCTGATCGTGTGGGACGGGGCGTGCGCGAGCGCGGCGGCCATGATGAGCCAGCAGCGGATCTCATGGGCGCCGTTACCGGCCCGCGCCTGGAGTTCGTCGCTGGACAGGGTGCAAAGTTCGGCCGCCCTGCCCTGTTCCAGGAGAGCCAGGAACTCTCGGTCGAAGTCTGGGGCGATGGCGGGTTCGGCGGCTCTGACGATCGCCCGGCGGCGCTCGTCGTAGGAGCGCCAGTTGGTGCGGCCGTCCAGCCACGCCGAAACCATGAACTCCTCGTCGTCCCCGCGCGGATCGCGCCAGTCGGGCCAGGGCAGCCGGTGCGACAGCCCGCCCGAGGCGATCACCGCGATCCTGCGGGGATGATCGGTGAGGGCTTCGCGTAGCGCGTCGCCGAGTTGGGCGCAGCGGCGCAATGTGGGCAGCGGCGGGGCGAAGACGTTCACCACGAGCGGCACGATGGGCACGTCGAGGCCGTCGAGCAGGTACTGGATGGCGTGCGACTGGCCGTGGTCGATCTGCAGCCGGGCGGAGAACGCCGGGTCGAACCCACACTCCACCAGCCGGTCCGTCAGCTGTCGGGCCAGCTCTACATCCACCTGCTGGGGCCCCGATGGGGTGCCCGATTCGCCGCTGGCCACGCACTCGCCCACCCCGATGGTGAAGGCCGGGATCAGATCGAGCCAGAAGCCGCGGAAGTGGTTCGAGCCGACGATGACGACCGTGTCCGGGCGGGCGGCGGTGATCTGTCGGCGCGCTTCGGCCAGGCCGTCGCGGAATCGCTTGGCCTCCTCGACGGCCGCGGTCTGCTCCCAGTGGGTGTTCATCAGCGTGCTGTGGGAGGCGCCCACACCAAGGACGATCATCGGTTCAACTCCAGGGCGATCGTGACCAGCAGCCGGGACAGGCGGGCCATCTGGCGGGCGTCGACGGTGTTCATGCCGAGGGCGAAGTCGGTGATCCCGGCGACCTTGGGCATGCCGACCCGGACCGTCGGAACGCCGCGCGAGCGCAGGATGTTGGCGTCGGTGGCCCCGCTCATGCCGCCTTCGGGTCGGTAGGGCACGCCGCCGGCCTCCTCGAAGGCCTGGATCGCGGCGCGCACCACAGGCGAGGCGGGGTCGGTGGTGGTGCCGGGGATGGCCAGCACCATCTCGGCGTCCGCGCCCAGCCCTTGAATCAGGGCCAGGAACTCGCGCTTGATCTCGGCGGGTGTGTCGCGCGGTGACAGCCGCACGTCCACGCGGAATCGGCAGGTGGCGGGCGTCACCGACGGCATGCGCATCCAGCCGCCCTCGATGGCGCCGACGATCACCTGCGGCTCGACCAGGCCGGAGGCGTGTCGCGCGGTATAGTCGGCGGCCCACTGCTCCACGGCCAGGACGAGCTCGGCGACGGTGGCGATGGGGTTGCTGTAGGGGAGTTTGTGGCGGCTGCCGGCGTAGGTGTGGTGGCCGTGCGCGGTGACCTCGAACCAGGCCAGGCCGACCTCTTCGTAGGACACCGTCCAGCCGGGTTTGGCGATGACCGCGTAGTCGGGAAAGACGCCCTGTTCCAGGAGGAACGAGCAACCGACGCCCTGGCCTGTGTGCCGTCGCGTCCCGGGCAGGGCGTTGGTGGGCATGCCCCCCGCGCCGAAGGCGGCGATGAGGTCGCCCTTGAGTGGCACGCCCGCGTCGCGGATCGCCAGGAAAGCCGCCATCACACAGGCGGCGTGCCCCTTGGGGTTGCCCGCGCCCAGCCCGGTGACGAGGTCGCCGTCGACAACGGGCTCGGCCAGCAGATGCGGCTCCAGCCGGGGGCCCGCCCACGGCAGGTCGCTCTCGTCGCCGGCCGTGAGCGTGTCGAGCGGCGCGTACAGCATGAGGTCGGGGCCGGTGCCGTCGCCGCGCAGTCGGGCGACGGCGTTGGCCTGACGGTCGTCGAGCGGCTGGACGGTGCCGCCGATCCGGCAGGCGATGAGCTCGGCCAGCGGCCGCTCGTCCCCGGTGGGGCTGGGCACGGCCACCAGCTTGGCCACCAGTTCGGCGGTCAGCTTGCGCAGCGCGGCGGTGTCGGGCAGGGAGATGTTCATCGCGGGTTGATCCGGTGTACCTGGGTATGGCTGACGCGGCGCAGCCGCCGCCAGACCAGGGGCGCGAGCACAGCCGCGGCGATCGCGGCAAGCAGGGTTCTCATGAGGCGGCTTCCAGTTTGCGGGTGTACTCCTCCTCGGCGAGGGCCCGCCACGAGGTGAGGGAGACGTCTGGCCGGTAGAGCCGTTCGGGTGGGGCGTCGGTGGCCTCTACCATGCGCGCGTCCTGGGCGGAGAACTGGCCGTGGAACAGCCACCGGATGAGGCCCAGGTACTTGGCGTAGAAGCGGAGCGCGGCCAGGCCCTCGGCGAAGTTGACCATGACGCCCACGTAGCGGTGGCTGCCGGCGTCCACCGGGACGTAGAACTCGTAATGGATGAACTTCGGATAGACGATGCGCAGTACGCCCGGCATCGACACCGACGCGAAACCGGGGAACTCCTGCGCGGCGATGACGGGGTCGACCTTGCTGGTGGCGCCGGTGTTGCCGATGTTGGATGCCTTGGTCTTCGCCGGCCTGAGCTTCCACCAGCGCCGGTTGCTCCACGTGCCCAGCCCGGGGAAATCGGCCGACCAGAACTGCTCCTCCTGTACCCGGTAGATCCAGCGGTCCCGGCGTTCGATGCGGGTCAGGTTCCACACCGGCATGGCCTTGAACAGCCGCCACATCGAGGTGCGGTGGAGGTATTTGGCATGGCCCTCGTCGTAGCCGTTCTCGCAGGCGAAGCGCCAGTTGCCGGGGCGCGGATCGATTCGGCCGCCCATGACGAACGCGTGGGCCACCAGTTCCTCGGGCAGCTGCTCATCGATCGGGTGCGGCTGCTCGGCGCCGATCGGCATGTACACCCACACCATGCCCAGGCGCTCCTCCACTGGGTAGGTGCGCACCCGTACCTTGCCGCAGATCCGTGAGTCCGGGCCGTCGGTGATGACGGCCTTGAGGACGCCGTCGGCCAGGTCGAAGGTCCAGCCATGGTAGGCGCAGCTCAGCGTGCCGGGGAACTGCCGGCTGCCCATCGACAGCGGGATGCCGCGGTGCGGGCAGCGGTCATGCAGGGCGTAGGCGCTGCCGCGATCACGGATGAGCGTGATCTTCTCGCCGCAGATCTGGAACGCGGCGGGTGTGCCGGTGAGGTGGCTGGACCAGGTGACCGGATACCAGTAGCCCCGGAAACCGCAGGCGGCCGCGTCGTAGTGCGGCCAGGTCTTCCAGTCACGCCTGCCGGGGTTGTCGTGTTGCTTCACACCCTCGATGATTGGCAGCTCAGCGCGGTGGGCCAACGGAACGGGTCCGGTCAGTGAAACGCCGGGCTCAGGTCCAGTCCCGCCGCTCGAAGCGCGGCCGGTAGTCGCTGGCCCACTGCGCGAACCGGGTGGCGGGGCGGCCGAGCAGGGCGGGCAGCTCGCCGGTCATCGGCTCGTTCCTGCCGGTCCGGGTGAGCGTGTAGACGATGCTCATGAACAGCAGTGTGTCCCAGGTGACGCCCCGCCTGGCCAGGCGGATCCAAAAGCGCGGCAGCGACGGCCTGGTGTAGGCCAGTGGCCGCTCCAGCGCCTGGCCGAGCAGCTGGGCCGCGTCGTCGAGGGTGAGGGACTCGGGCCCGGTGAGCGTGTGGGCGCGGTTGCGGTGCGGTCCGGGATCGCGCAGGATGTCCAGCACGAGCGCGGCCACGTCGCGGGAGTCGAGGAACGTGGTACGGCCCCTGCCCGCCGGAATGAACAGCTCGTCGCGGTCCATGATGTCCACGCCGTGTGTGGAGACCTTCCGGCACAGGTTCTGCATGAAGAAGCCACAGCGCAGGAACGTGTGGTCTACGCCGGTGGACTCGATGTGGCGTTCGACGGCGTGGTGCGGCACCACCTTGACGCGGTCGGCGCCGGGCACGCTCACGTACACGATGTGCCGGCAGCCGGCCCGGACCGCCGCGTCCACGAACGGGATCATCCGCGTCCGCACCGTGCGCGGGTGGGGGAGTGGGAACAGCAGGAACAGCGTGCTCACCCCGTCGAGGACGGCGTCGAACGTCGCCGGGTCGTCGTAGTCGAACCGGACCGCCGGCAGGTCCGGGAAGCGGGCCGGATGGTGCGCGGCGATCCGGTAGGCGAGCTCGTCCTGCTCGCGTAGCAGGCGGACGAGCTCGGCCCCGACGTTTCCCGTCGGGCCGGTGACGACGATCATTCACGCTCCTGTCAGGCGATGCGGGCCTGGGTCTGGATCTCGGTCAGCCTGCGCGTGACGGTGGCCGCCGTGGTGCGCACGGCGGCCGTCAGCCGCGTCCGGGAGGCACGGGAGGTCGGCGCCGCCACCGAGATCGCGCCGGCCAACAGGCCGTCGCCGCCGAAGACCGGGGCGGCCACCGACAGGTAACCGATCCGGCACTCCTGCGACTCGACCGCCACGTGGGAGGCGCGGATCTCGGCCAGCTCGGCGCGGAGCCGGCGCGGTGAGGTGATCGTGTGCGGGGTGAAGCGGTGCATGGGAGCGCTGAGAACCTCGTCGATGACGTCCTGGGTGGCGAAGGCCAGCAGGACCTTACCGGTCGCGGTGCAGTGCAGCGGCAGCCGCCCCCCGGTTCTGGACGGCCGCGAGGCGGGCCGGTAGCCGCCGATCTTCTCGATGTAGACGACCTCGTGGCCGTCGCGGATCGCGCAGTGCACGGTCTCCTTAGTGGTGCCGGCCAGGTCCTCCAGGCAGGGGAAGGCCGCCTCGCGCAGTGTTCGGGGACGGCTGACGCGCTGGCCGAGCTCGAACAGCCGCAGCCCGAGCCGGTAGCCATTACCGGCCCGTTCCAGTGCCCCCCAGCGGATGAGGTCCTGGCAGATGCGGTGGATGGTGGCCTTGGACAGGCGGGTGCGGCGGGCCAGCTCGGCCAGGGCGACCCGGTCCTCGTCAGGACGGAACGCCTCCAGGATGAGCTTGACCTTTCCCAGCACCGAATCGGTGTCGATCATGGGGATCCTCCAGGAAATGGCGGAGCCGCGCCCGCGCGGCCGGGTCGAGGCGAGTCCCGTCCGCGCTCACCTCGGTGACGCCCTCGACGGCGAGCAGGGCGGGGCGGACGGTCGCCTCCAGGCAGGTCGCTTTGGCGGGGCAGGAACCGCACATGCCGGCGAAACGCAGCCGCACCCGCCCGCGGTCGTCGTGCTCGAGGAGGGTGAGCGAGCCGCCGTGCGCGCGCAGCACCCGCGACAGCGCGGCGACGGCCTGCGGCACGCTCATGGCGCCGCCACCCCGAACAGCCGAGCCGCGTTCAGGCCCAGGATGAGCCGCTTGTCCTCCCGGGTGATCTGCGGGTATCCGTAGCCCTCGCGCAGGTCGTCGGCGATACGCAGGTCCATGAAGGCGCGCAGGTATGGTGCGGGCGGCCCGGCGAGCGTAGCTTCCGAGCCCCACAGCAGCCGCTCGGCCCCCACCGCTGCGAGCAGCTCGCCGAGCTGCCGCTGGAACAGCCGCGGCCGGAACGGCAGGAAGTTCACCGCCGCCGACAGCGCCAGATGGATGTTGGGGAAGCGGGCGGCGATGTTGACGCACTCGTCGAAGTACGGCGTGGCCAGGTGATGGATGACGAAGGTCAAATCGGGGAAGTCGCGGGCGGCCCGCTGCAGGTCGTTGGGACGCAGCTGCTCGACGTCCTCCACGCCGAACGGATTGCCCTTGTGGAACTGCAGCACGGTGACGCCCAGCTGTCGGGCGCGCTCGTACAGCGGGTAGGCGAGCTTCTCGTCGTCGCAGCGCCAGCCGCGCTCCACGTGGCCGTTGTAGAACTTTAGCGATACGGCGCCGAGTTCGCGCACCTGGTAGTCCAGGTGTTGCAGAGCAGCCGCCACCCCGCGGTGGCCGGGGTCGACGCCACCGCAGAACAGCGCCCGGCCCGGGAAGGCGCGGGCGAACGCGGCCTGCAGCTCGACCGGCGCCCACCAGTCGTCATACCAGTCGAAGACGGGCACCACCTGGGCCATGGCGACATCGGTCGGGGACTCGTCGAACACCAGGCGGCCCATCGTCTGCGCCGACACCCGCGTCGCGTGATCGAGGTCATGGCCGTGCACCGCCCGCAGCCCGTCGCCGAGGCCGAGCGACAGCTCCCTGACCCGGCTCGCCCACGGCGCTCCGGCGAGCAGGTTGGCGTCGCTCATGTCGTGCAGGTGGACGACCAGGTCGAACACGAAGATGTCGTCGATCATGGCGTCAGCACCACCCTCCCGGCCGCGGTGCCGCCGGCGAGCGCCTGCCAGGCGTCCGCCACCCGGTCGAGCGGGTAGCGGTCCAGGGCGAGGGTGAGTTCCCCCTTCGACAGCCGCAGCAGCAGCTCGCCGGCGACGGCGAACGCCTGCGGGGCACGGCGCTGCATGTTGACGAAGCGCAGGTCCACGTCGTGCGCCAGCCGGGCAGGCAGGTCGAGCTCGACTCGCCTGCCCTGCGTGTAGCCGAGCAGGACGGCCCGGCCGCCGGGCCGCACCGCGTCCAGTCGCGCGTTCAGATCCGGCCCGCCGACGGTGTCGACGAGCACGTCGAAGGCGGCCTCGCCGTCCAGCCTGGACGAGGGCGCGATGCCCGGCGGATGGGCCGGGCTGGTCCCGCCGGGTGCCGTCGGGGGGCCGTTCTCCCTGTGACCAGCCACCACGATGCGGGCACCCGGCGGGACCAGCGCGGCCCGCCCGGGCCGGGAAACCAGCGCGGTCACCTCGGCCCCGGCCGCTAGGGCGAGTTGCACGGCCAGCGACCCGGCCGACCCCGCAGCCCCGCTCACCAGCACCCGGTCCCCCGCCCCGACGCCGCCGAGCTCCCCGACCGCGACGTGGGCGGCCGTGGCGGGCGAGAAGAAGCAGGCCGCCAGCAGCTCGTCGGCGCCCTCCGGGGCCGGGTGGACGGCCGGGTCCGGCACCCAGGCGTACTCGGCGGCCACCCCGTCGCGCCCGACCCCGGCCCCGGCGCCCCGGATCCACACCAGCGCACCGGCCGGGAAGGTCCCGGACTCGACCACGTACCCGGAGCCTTCCCCGCACGGGATGTACGGCGGCGTCAGCACGGTGGGAAACGTGCCGGAGGCGACCGACCTGTCGAGGTGCCCGAGGGCGACCGCGACCATCCGCACCACCGTCCCGCCCGGCGCGGCGCTTGGGCGCGGCAGCCCGTCGACGACCACCGGTGGCTGCCCGAACCGTTCGACCCGCAGCCCCCGCATCACATCGTCCCGCGGTCGGGCCGGTCGGCTGCGGGCTGTTGCCCGGTGAGCTGCGCGACGACGACGGCGTGGTGGTGGACCAGTTCGGGGACGAGCCGCAGGTCGGGAAAGGCGCCGAGCAGGTCGGTGAGCAGCTCGCGCACCTGCTCGTCGCCGTGGTGCTCACGCCCCGTGGCTTTGATCGCATAGTCGGCGCCGCCCGGCATGGTGGCCAGGCACGCATCGAGGTCGCCGGCCATCTCGGCGCGCATGTGCTCGCGCACCACCTTTTCCCTGCGGCGGCGCAGCTCGCCGTCGGGCAGGGGGCGGTCCGCACCCGGGAACGCGATCATGCGTGGCGGCCCTTCATGCTGGGCTCACCGGGAAACCGGGAAAAGTCCGGCGTGGGCTCGCCCTTGGCGATCTCCGGCAGGCCGGCGACCACGTCGGCCAGCCATTCCAGCTCGGCGACGTCGTCGACCAGCGGGAAGAAGGTGACTTCGTCGGCGCCTTGGGCACGGTAGGCGCGCACCGCCTTCTCGACGCCACCGCGTCCCCGGCTGATTCCTGAGAGGACCGGCTCCGGCGGGCCGCCTTTGGCGAGGTAGGAGGCGAGCCGTGCGTCGGCCAGGTCGCCGGGCTTTTCGGAGGGGGAGAACCAGGTGCTGGCGACCAGCCGGGGCCGCCCGGGCTTGCCGGCATCGCGCCAGGCGTTGATTGTGGCGTGTGCTTCGAAGGCGAAGATCTCCGGCTTGACGCCGGCGCTCACCAGGCCGTCGCCGTGCTCGACCAGGCGGCGCAGCGCCGGGGCGGAGGCACCGCCGATGAGCAGCTCGAACTTGCCGCACTCGGGCCCTATGCGGTTCTCCTCGCCCTTGAGGTCGCGCATTTCGCGCAGGAACGCGAGCTGCTCGTCCAGGACGCGGCCGCGCGTGGCCCATGCGCGGCCGCAGGCCTCGTAGTCGTTGACCCGGTTGCCGACCGCCACGCCGAGGCTCAACCGGCCGGGTGCCAGGGAGGTGAGGGTGGCGACCTGCTTGCCGAACAGGGCAGTGGGGCGCAGCGGCGGCAGCAGGGCCGCCGTCATCAGCCGCACCCGGCTGGTCACAGCGGCGGCCGCGGCCATGGTCATCATCAGCTCGTGGTTGACGTACACGTAGCGGTCGGCCGAGCCGAGCGAGGAGAACGGTCCTTGGTCGGCCAGTTTGGCCCAGGTGAGTATGGTGTCGCCGGCGCAGCCCGGCACGCCGTTGGGGAGCAGTACCCCGATCTGGTTGGTCATGGCGTTCCTTCTAGTAGCCGTGGCGGCGGACGTTGCGCAGCGGCCGGCCCGCTGTGTGCGCGCGGATCTGCTCGCCGGCGAGCCGGTAGGCGCGCTCGCGCCAGCTCGCACTGGAGCCCGCGACGTGGGGGGTGACGAAGACGCCTGGGGCCGACCACAGCGGGTGGCCGTCGGGCAGGGGTTCGGGGTCGGTGGCGTCGAGGGCGGCCCTGATGTGCCCGGCGTGCAGCGCCTTGAGCAGTGCGCGGGTGTCGACGAGTGTGCCGCGGGCGGCGTTGACGAGCAGCGCGCCGGGCCGCATGCCCTCCAGGAATTCCTCGTCCACCAGGCCCCGTGTTTCGGCGGTGGCCGGGGCGAGCAGGACGACCACGTCGGCCTCGCCCAGCAGGCAGGGCAGTTCGTCGGGGCCGTGCACGCCGTCGCGGGCATGCCGGGCGATGCGCAGCACGCGGCAGCCGAACAGGGCCAGATGGGTCTCCAGCAGCGCGCCGATGGAGCCGTAGCCGACGATGAGCACTGTCGACTCACCTAGATACATGGGTGCGGGGCCGTCGCCGAAGCTCAGGTTGCCGCCGTGGTCCCACACGCCGGCTCGCTGGCTGTCCCAGTAGTGCGGCAGCCGCTTGCCCATGGCCAGGATCACCCCGATGATCCACTCGGTGACGGGGCCGTCGTGCACGCCGCTCGCGTTGCACAGCGTGACCCCGCCGGGCAGCTGCGGCACCCAGTCCACGCCCGCGTGCACGGTCTGTACGACCTTCAAGGCGGCCGGCACGTTCTCGGTCAGCCGCTCCCGGAAGGCGGGCTCCAGCACGAGGAACTCGGTGTCCGGCGGGATGGGCTCGCCCGGCGCCACCAGAGCGAGGTGGGCCTCGGGGGGCAGCGGGCCGAGCTCTGCCACCGGCGCGTCTGCCACTAGGGTGATCAACATCAGGCCTGCCTCAATCCGGCACGTTCCAGCATGGGCCGCAGGGTATCGGCGTACTGCTGCAGGCCCGCCTCGTAGTTCAGCCACGACAGTGCCAGCCCGTCCACGCCCGCGTCGGCGAGTGCGGCCATCTGCGCCACGACTGTCTCGGGCGAGCCGACCAGCGGCAGCGCGAAGAACCCGGCGATGGCCGCGTTCACCATGCCGTCGAAGTCACCGCTGCGGGAGGAGCCGATCAGCAGCCTGATGGCGCGCTCGGCGGCCTGTCGGTCGCCTAGCTCGCCGACCATCCGCGCGTATTCGGCTCTGGCCTGCCCATCAGTGGCGGCACAGACCACGTGCGCGGCGGCGAACACCCGCAGCTGCGGCTTGCGCTCCTTGATCGGAGCTACCAGAGCGGCGGCCGCGTCGATGCCGGGCAGCATGGCGAAGGTGATGTCAGCGTGCCGGGCGGCGAAGTCCTGCCCGGCCGGGCTGAATCCGGCGTTCATGATGATCGGCCCGCCCGGCCGCAGCGGCTTGGGCTCGGACAGGATGGCCGTGCCGCGGTAGTAGCGGCCGGTGAAGTCGAACTCCTCCTCGGCCGCCCAGATGCGCTTGAGCAGCGTCATCCACTCGTTGGCGAGGGCGTAGCGGTCGTCGTGCTCGCGCTGGTCGAGTCCGAACATGCGGAATTCGTCGCTATTCCAGCCCGCCACCAGATTGACCGCGAAGCGGCCGCCCGAGATGTGGTCGACGGTGGCGATCTGCTTGGCCGCCGTCACCGGGTGCGTGACGGGGATGTGGAAGGTGGCGAACACCTGGATGCGGGAGGTGATCGCGGCGATCCCGGCTGCCCAGGTGAATGTCTCGAACGAGCGGTGCGCTTGCCTGCGTTCTGGGGCTGCCATGCCGCGCCAGCGTGCCACCGGGATGATCGCCTCGATCCCGGCCGCCTCCGCCATCCGCGCGATCCGTGCCGATTCCTCCCAGGTGAGCTGGGGAGCGTCGGGGGAGTGTGTCAGGTTCGCGCCGCCGGCCATGTTGGGGGAGAAGACGGCCAGGCGCAGCCGATTTCGGCTGTCGAGGAGCGGGCTAGCCACCGGTGACCCCGTCGGCGATCTCTGGGATGTGGCCCAGCTGGGCAGGAAGGTCGCGGCCGTTGGCCAGGCGCACCACCGGGGCTAGTTTGGGGCGTCCGTACGTCGAGGAGAGTTCGGCGTTGGTGTGCGGAACGGCGCGCTGCCAGGTCGGCGCCCCGCCGGGCTCGCGGAAGTGCGGGATGACCTCTTCGGCCATGATCTGCAGATTCTTCATCACCATCCAGTGCGGCATCGAGCCGAGCGGCCCGCCTGCGCTGATCGCCATGCCGAGGCCGTACTCCTCGATCATCCGCTCGTATTTGTCGATCACTGTCTGAGGCGAGCCGCAGATGACGTAGCCGAGGTCGATCAGCTCCTCGAACGACATCTCCCAGAAGTTCTTCACCCCGGCCGCCTCGCGGCCCTTGATCGTGCGCAGCATCGACTCGGCGGTGTTGTAGCCGGGCGGCATCAGGTGGTGCATGGGGATCTTCAGGCCGGTGCGGAAGAACCACATGGCGTGCGGCATGAACTCGCGCCGCGCCTGCTCGTCGGTCTCGGCCACGTATGTGGGGATGACCCGGCCGAGCTGGTTCGGCGCGGGCGTGTAGCCGTACTTGTCCTCGCACGCCTGCCGGAACAGTGCGAACGACTTCTTCGTCACCCAGTTGGACGTGGTCGTCTGCATGTACGAAAAGCGCCGCTTGGCCACTTCGTCGATGGTGTCGGTGGACCCGGTGCCAGGCATCCAGATCGGTGGGTGGGGACGCTGCAGCGGCCTTGGCCACGGGTTGACGTGCTCGATGTCGTAGTGCTCGCCCTGCCAGGTGAACGGGCCCGGCTCCGTCCACGCCTTTATGATCAGGTCGTGCGCCTCCCAGAAGCGGGCCTTGGAGGTGACCGGGTTCATGCCGGAGGAGTGGTATTCGGCACCCATGCCCCGCACATGGCCGGAGATGATGCGGCCGCCGGAGACGATGTCGAGCATCGCGATCTCCTCGGCGACCCGCAGCGGATTCTGGTGCAGCGGCAGCGCGTTGCCGATGACGCCGATGCGGATGCTGTGCGTGCGGGCGGCCAGGTAGGCGGCCCACACGTTCGGGGCGTTGATGGTGCCGAAGGCGTTTTGGTGATGCTCGTTGACGATGATTCCGTCGAAGCCCAGCCGCTCGCAGGCGATGAGCTGCTCCAGGTTGTCGGTGTAGAGCCGATGCGCGACCTCGGGCTCGAAGTAGGTGTTGGGCAGGGTGATCCAGCTCGACTCGATGTCCTCGCCCGGTGGGATGAAGGGGTAGGGCATCAGGTGGAAGACATGGAATTCGAGCCTGTTCACTGGACCCCCTGGATGAATGCGGTGATGTGGGCGGCCGTCTGGCCGGGGCTCGTCAGCGGGAAGGCGTGCCCGCCCGGCACCGCTGTCCGTTTGGCGTCGAGCAAGTCGGCCCAGCGGGCGGTGTGCTCGACGGGCACGATGCGGTCCTGCTCGGCCTCCAGCACCAGCGCTGGGACGCCCAGCCTTGGCAGCCGGCGCTCCAGCTTCAGGTCATAGCGGAAGTCCCACATCAGGGCGGCGGCCATGCCCATGTCGCCGTAGCGGGCCGCGTACGCTTCGGCCCCGCCCTGGGCGGGCGTGCCGGGGCCGGGTACCGCACCGTCGACCGGCTCGCCGTTGAAGTAGGCGTCGTCGTAGACGGCCGGGTTCATGATGAACACGTCCGCGATCGGGTGATCCGGCACCCGCAGCCCGAACGGTGCCAGCACGCTAAGGCTGGCCACCTGGTCGGGCGACCAGATGGCGAAGTCGGCCGCCAGCCAGCCGCCGAGCCCGTAGCCGACCAGGTGCGCCCGCTCCACGCCGAGCGCGTCGAGTAGATCGCGGAAGGCGAGCACCACGTCGTCGCGCCCTGTCACCCAGGCGGGGCGGGGGCTGTCGCCGAAGCCGGGCGCGGCCGGCGCGATGAGGTCGAAGCGCCGGGCGAGGGCCTCGTGCAGCGGGGTCCAGTCGCGGGCGAGCCAGTGGCCGTGCAGGAAGAGCACGGGCGCTCCCGTCCCTTCCCGCCGGCACGCCAGGCCGGTCACCTCGGTCACCTCGGTCATGCGCTCTCCTGTGGGTTGGTGAGGAAGTCGAGCACCGTCCGGTCAAACCGGCCGGCGTTCTCCAGTTGGGGGCAGTGGCCGCAGTCTTCGAAAATCTCCAGGCGGGCGCCGGGGATGCGGCGAGCGGCCTCCTCGGCGAATCCGGCCGGCTTGAGCCGGTCGAGCGCGCCGGCGATCAGCAGGGTCGGCACGGCGATGCGACGGTAGTCAGGCTCGTTCGGGGGCGGCGGCGGGGTAGGCCCGCGTACGCCCATCGACGCGAACGCCTCGAACGCCCCCGGCAGCGCGGCGATCTCCTGACGGCGGGCCACGTAGGCGTCGTCGCGCGCCCAGCCGGGGTCGGCGAAGGCCAGCCGGATCTGCTCACGCATGCCCTCGGTGGTGCCGTCGTAGGCCATGAGCCGCTCGCGCATCGGGCCGCCGATCGGCGGGCCACCCGCGCTGACCAGCACCGCGCGACGGCCAGGCAGGCTGCTCTCGCACAGCGCGCGGATCAGCGCCGAGCCGCCCATCGACAGGCCCACCAGGTCCGCCTCGCCGATCTTGAGGTGGTCCAGCAGCCGGCCCAGATGGGAGATCATCCGGCCCATCCGGTCGGCGAAGTCCACCAGCTTGGCGCTGCGGCCGAACCCCAGCCAGTCGGGGGCGACGACGTGGTGGCCTCTGGCGAGGGCAGGCATGTTGCGTTCCCACGCGGTCTCGGCGGACTCGCCGTGCGCGCCGCCGTGCAGCAGGACGACCACCGGCGCGCCGGGATCACCCGCCCGCAGGACGTGGGTGGCGGCACCGTCGATCTCGACCATGTTCGAATCCACTAGGTCTCCTTCGGATTCGTGACGACCGTTACCAAGTTAGCCACATCAGGGCGTACTGGATAGAGGCGATCGGTCCGCTGAGCGGTACGCAGGAGGGTGTCTCCCGACGTCCAAATGCGAGGCTTCCGGCAACGCTCGTCAACGAACTGGAGAACGCGATGATTGAGGAGAAGGACTTCCGGCGGGTGTTGGGCCACTACACCACTGGCGTCGCCGTAGTCGCCGCGCTCGTCGGCGGGCGACCGTACGGGTTCGCCGTCAACTCGTTCGTGTCGGTCTCGCTTGACCCGCCGCTCGTCGCCTATTGCGTGGCGCACACGTCCACGACGTGGCCGTCCATGCGGGACGCTGGCGGGTTCACCGTCAGCCTCCTCGCAGCCGATCAGGAGCAGGTCTGTCGGCTGTTCGCCACGAAGGGGGCCGACCGGTTCGGCGCGCTGGACTGGTTCGCCTCACCTGGTGGCCATCCTGTGCTCGACGGGGCACTGGCCTGGCTGGAGTGCGTCCCGGAGGCCGTTCACCGAGCAGGCGACCACGACCTGGTCGTGGTCCGGGTGACGGACCTGGGCGATGGCGGCGGGGACGGCGACGACCCGCTGGTCTTCTACCGCGGGCGGTTCGGCCGCCTGTCGGATGCGCCCACCCCCAGCGCCCGCTTCGACCGCCACGACGACCCCGACCTGGACTCGCCGTTCTTCTCGGCCATTGCCGCCCACTTGGATTGACACCAGGCGTCAGCGCAGGGCGGCCGCGACACCGAGGCGCAGCATGTCGCCGGTGAAGTCGCAGGCGTAGCCCGTCCACGCGTCACGCAGCAGCTTCTCGGGCCCCGCGCCCGTGGTGACGCCGGTCGCGCCGTGCAACCGCACCGCCCGCGAGGCGTTGGCGATCGCCGCCTCCACCGCCCGCTGCTTGGCCAGGGGGACGAGCACCGCCGTGTCCCCGCCGTCGTCGAGCGCCGCAGCCGCCTCCCGGACCAGCGCGCGGGCCTGGCGTACCTCCGCCTCCATGTCGGCCACCGGTAACGCCACCGCCTGGTGCTCGATGAGCGGGCGGCCCCAGCTGTTACGGGTCCGCACGTGGGTGAGGGTCAGGTCGCGGGCGGCCCGGGCGACGCCGACGAAGACCGCGGCCAGGCCGACGGCCATGCCCGCGGTCGAAGCCGCCAGCAGTGGCAGCGCTCCATCTGGCGGACCGATGAGGGCGTCAGGCGGCACTCCGACGCCGTCCAGGAGCACCTCGCCGTGCCACCCGCCGCGCAGCCCCAGCAGTTGTGAGCGTGGGCCGATGGTGAGCCCAGCTGTCCCGGCCGGGACGAAGAACGCGCCGGTGGAGACGACGCCCGGCCGGTCGAAAGCCGTCCGGGCGAACACGATGTACGCGTCCGCGACCCCGGCGTTCGTCACCCACTGCGCTTTGGTCCCGTCCAGCCGCCAGCCGTCCGCGTCCCGGTTCGCCCGTGTGGCGAAGCCGGATTCGGGGCCAGGACTCGGGTGGAACAGCTCCGATCCGGCGACCGACGGCTCGTTCATGGCCCCGGCCAGGATCAGCCCGTGGGCGATCTCGGGCAGCCAGGCCCGGCGCTGCTCCTCCGTACCGGCGGCCAGGATCAGGCCGGGCACCGTCGCCGAGAGATTGACGGCGGCCGCGAAGCCGGCGTCGGCCGCGCCCAGTTCCTCGGCGGCGATCGCGTTGTCCCGATGCCCGCCGCCGCCCCCGCCGTACTCCTCGGGGATGAGCAGGCCGGTCAGGCCGAGCGCGGACGCACGGGCGAACGCCTCTCGAAACGCTTCGGCCGTGGGGTGCTCGCCCAGCGTGGCGACGTGTCGGGTGGCGAAGCGGCGTACGGTCTGGCGCAGGTCGTCATCCACTGGACCGCTCCCCGCGCAGCCGCAGCCGGTCCAGCGCGATGGCGGCGATGAGAACCGCACCGCTGACCACGTTGGTCCAGAACGAGCTCACCCCGGCCAGCGTGATGCCGTTGCTCAGCACCCCGAGGAAGATCACGCCGAGCAGCGTGCCCAGCAGGCTGCCGCGCCCGCCCATGAACGATGTGCCGCCCAGCAGCACGGCCGCGCCGGCCACCAGCTCCAGGCCCAGCCCGGCGTTGGGGGAGGCGGAGGTGGTGCGGGCCGCGTCGAGCACGGCGGCGATTCCCGCCAAGCCGCCGCAGATCGTGTAGACCGCGACGCGGACGCCGGCGGTGGGGATGCCGGCCAAGCGGGCTGCCTCCGGATTGCCGCCGGTCGCGTAGATCATCCGGCCGAAGCCGGTGTAACGCAGTACCAGCACCGCCCCGGTGAACACGAGCGCGGCGATCCACACGGTGACCGGAATGCCGAGCACGCGCGACGACCCGATCCCCGCCATGATCGGATAGCTGTAAACCGTCTGGGACTGGCCGCCGGAGCTCACCTGGGCGACACCGCGCAGGATCGACGACGAGCCGATGGTGACGACCAGGAACGACAGCCCGGCCTTGCCGATGAGGCCGCCATTGACCAGCCCGCCGGTCAGGAACGCGGCCAGCACCGCGAGCAGCGCGGCCAGCGGGCCGGGCAGCCCAGTGGCCAGCAGCTGCCACAGCAGCACCGCGGTGAAGGCCGTCATGCCACCGATCGACAGGTCGATCCCGCCGACGAGCATGACGAACGTGAGCCCGGTCGCCGCGATCAGCAGCACGGCGTTCGTCTCGGCCACGTTGACCAGGTTGTCGAGCGTCAGGAACGGCGATTGGGTGATCCCGAACCACGCGACCAGCACAGCCAACACCGCGAGCACGCCGGTGTACTGGGTCAGGGTCGCGATCTTGGTGTTGGGTGCCAACGTGGGGGGCGCGGTCATGTGTCTCCTCCACCGAGCGCCAGTAGGGCGACGGCTTCCTCAGTGATCTCCTCGCCGGTCAGTTCGCCGGCCACCCTGCCGTCGGCCAGCACGATGATCCGGTCGGCCAGGCCGATGAGTTCGAGCAGATCCGATGAGACCAGCACCAGCGCGGCGCCCCGGGTGGCCAGGCCGGTCAGGATGGCGTAGATGTCGGCTCGGGCGCCGACATCGACGCCCCGGGTCGGCTCGTCGAGCAGCAGCACCCGTGGCGCCAGGCCGACCGCCGCGGCCAGGGCGACCTTCTGTGCGTTGCCACCGGACAGACTGCAGACGGGCAGGTGTGTGCCGCCGCATCGGATCCCGTAGGCGCTGATGGCGCGCTCGGCGCGGGCCCGGTCGGCGGGCCGTTCGGTGCGGCGCAGCGGGCGGTGCCAGGCCATGGCCAGGTTGTCGGTGATGGAGTGCTCGCCCACGAGCGCCTGGTTGAGGCGGTCCTCGGGTACGAGGACGATCCCGGCCCGCTGCGCGTCGCGCGGCCTGCGCACTCGGACGCGCCTGCCGTCCAGCAGGACCCGGCCGGAGCGCCGGGGGCGGGCTCCGGCGAGGGTTTCCAGGAGATCGCTGCGGCCCGAGCCGACCAGCCCGCCGACGCCGAGGATTTCCCCGGCGCGCACCGAGAACGACACCGGATTCGGCGACCGACCGGTGACCAGGTCGCGCACCTCCAGCCGGATGGGTCCGACGGGCACCGGCGTCTTGTGGTACAACTCGCCGAGGTCCCTGCCGACCATGGCGGCGGAGATTTTCTCATCCGTCATGTCGATCCAGTCGAGCTCGGCGGCGTTGCGGCCGTCGCGCAGCACGGTGGCGCACTTGGCCAGCCGGCGCATCTCGCGCAGCCGGTGACTGATGAACACGACACCGACGCCCTGGGCGCGCAGCCCATCGATGACCCTGAACAGCCGCTCGGGGTCGGGCAGCCGTGCCGTGACCTCGTCCAGGATGAGGACCCGCGGGTCAGGCGCGAGCGCCTTGGCCACCTCGACCAGCTCACGGTCGCCCGGCGGCAGCGAGCTCAGCGGCGCGGCAGGGTCCACGCGCAGGCCGACCCGGTCCAGCAGCGGCTGCGCCTCGCGGGTCAGCCGCGCCCTGCTGATCAGCCGGCCCGGCCCGCCGATTCTGGTCAGCAGCACATTCTCGGCGACTGACAGGTGGGGGACCAGCGTGGGCTCCTGGCTGACCAGGCAGATCCCGGCCTCCAGCGCCGAGCGCGGGTCGGTGAAGCGCACCTCGCGGCCGTCGAGCAGGATGCGACCGGCGTCCGGGACGATCCCGCCGGCGAGGATCCGCGACAGAGTGGACTTCCCGGAGCCGTTCTCCCCGGCGAGCGCGAGCACCTGCCCGGCCTGCAGGAGCAGGTTGACGCGGTCGAGCGCGTGGACGGCGCCGAACCGTTTGGAGACGCCCTCGGCCTTCAGTAGCATCAGCCGACCTTGACATAGGTCTTGCCGTCCCGCTCCTCGAGCGTGATCTTGAACGGGTCGTTCACCCGTTCCTGCAGCGGCTTGTAGGAAGCGACGTTGGACTTGTCGAGCCGCTGCGTCGGGATGTGGATCGTCTGCGGGACCTGCCTGCCGCAGATCGCCGCGAGCGCCGCGTACGCCATCGCCTGCCCGGTCTTCTCGTACGGGACCGAGAACGTGGCCAGGACCTTGCCCGCCTCGATCAGAGGGACGACGTCCGGCTGGCCGTTGATCGACACGATCACCGGGGTGAATCCGTCGCCGACGGAGGAGGCGGCGCCGATGGCCGAGACGTCGTTGAACGTCCAGATGCCCTTCAGATCGGCCCCGTGCTTCTGCTTCCAGGCGTCGGTGAGCTGTTTGGCCTTGGCGGGGGTGATTTCCTGGTTGACGCCGGTGTCGACGACGTTGAGGCCATGGGACTTTGCGGCCTGGTCGAAGCCGGCCTTCTCCCAGTTGAGGAGCTCGGCGAAGGGCGGCCCGTACATCGCGGCGACCTTGCCGTCGCCGACCGCCTCCTTGAGGATCTCTGCGCCTTGCATGGCCGCCTGGGTGACGTCGTCCTTGATGGTGCTGAAGAACGGACCGCCGATCTCGGTGTCGAGCGCGACGATTGGAATCTGCCGCTGGCGGGCCTGGTCGAAGACCGGCTTGGTGGCGTTGGGGTCTACCGGGTTGGCGATGAGCACGGCGATCTGCTGCTGGAGCAGGGCCTGGATGTCGGAGATCTGTTTGCCCGGGTCGAGATTGGCGTTGACCGGCTTGAGCGTCGCACCGTACTTCGACAGGGCCTTGGCGACGACCTGTTCGAGCACCTGGAAGTTGGGGTCGGCGAGCGGCTGGCTGAAACCCACGTTCTTGCCCTGGGCCTCCGCGCAGCCGACGCCGTCATCCGGGACCGGGGCGGCCGCCCCGCCGGTGTCGGCGCCGCACGCGGAGAGGGCCAGCATGGCCGCGAGACCGGTCAGCATGAGACGTTTCATGGAACACCTCGATTGGTCACGATCGTGACGACCGTCATAGGATTGACAAATCGGGAGGGGTTGTTCTCGCAGCCCCTTCCGGACGTCACAAGGCGGCTTGAGGCCGTCGTCCCAGGGTGGGACTCTGGCCACAGCACCCGCGACCGGGGTGTCTCGGTGAGCGGAACGTCAGCACGAAGGAGAGCATTGAAAGACAGCCGGACACGCTGGACGGGCGCCACTCCCTCGATGGCCGCCACGCCGCACAGTGCCGCGGGCGGCCAGCCGAAAATGCTGATCATGGACTTTTGCGGCGCCTACCTCAGGCCACTCGGCGGCTGGTGCCCGATCGTCAAGATTGTGCAGCTGATGAGCGAGCTCGGCGTCGACGACACCGCCACCCGCTCGGCCCTGGCCCGCATGCGCGAGCGCGGCCTGCTGGAGGCCGACAAACGGCACGGCCTGCGCGGGCTCCGGCTCACCGACACCGCGCTGCCCCTGCTGGCCGAGTCCGACCAGCGCATCTTCGGTCACCACCTGCCTGCCAGGCTCGGCGACGGCTGGGTGCTCGTCTCGTTCTCCGTGCCCGAGCACGAGCGGGCCAAGCGCCACCTGCTGCGCTCTAAACTGTCGTGGCTCGGCTTCGGCAACCTGAACAACGGCCTGTGGATGGCCCCCCGGCGCACCGCCCCCGACCTGGACAAGGCGGTCAAGGAGCTGGGGTTCGAGCAGTACGTGATGACCTTCGAAGGCACCTACACCGGCTTCGATGACCTGGCCGAGCTGGCACGCCGGACGTGGGGCCTGGACGAGCTGGCCGCGCTGTATGAGGAGTTCCTGCGCTGGGCCGAGCCGGTGGCCGAGCGGTGGGCGGGGGAGCATCCGCACGGGCGGCAGGCGTTCACCGACTACACGCTCAGCCTCTACCACTGGCGCAAGTTCCCCTACCTCGATCCTGGCCTGCCCGACGAGTTGCTGCCGCAGGGCTGGCCGGGCGGCCCGGCCGCCGAGCGGTTCACTGCCCTGCGCATGCGGCTGGAGACACCCGCGCTGGAGTACGTGCGCACAGTGTGTTCCATCTGACGGATCGCCGGCCGCGACGGGCGCGCGGGCGTTGCGTACGCTCCCGCGTCCATGAACATCAAGGGCTTCAGCGGGCACCTCGTCCGGCGCGGTGACCCGGGCTTCGAGCAGGCGTGCGGCATCTGGAACCGCGCCGTGCGCCGCACCCCTCGCCTGGTCGCGCGCTGCCACACAGCAGCCGACGTGGCGGCGGCCGTGCGGCACGCCGCCGCCGAGGGCTTGCCGCTTGCCGTGCGCGCCGGCGGGCACAACTTCGCCGGCCACGCGCTCGTCGACGACGGCCTGGTGATGGACCTGCGCGGACTGCGCGCCATCCGCGTCGACGGGGACGTGCTGGAGGCCGGAGCCGGGCTGCTGTGGGGCGAGGTCGACGCCGTCACCCTGCCGCACGGCCTGGCGGCGGCCGGCGGGTCAGTCTCCAAGGTCGGCGTAGCCGGGTTCACGCTGGGCACCGGGCTCGGCTGGCTGGGCCGGCGGCACGGGCTGGCCGCCGACAACCTGCTGTCCGCCCGCGTCGTCACCGCCGACGGGGAACTGCTGGACGTCAGGCCGGACGCACATCCCGACCTGTTGTGGGCGCTGCGCGGCGGCTGCGGCAACTTCGGCGTCGTCACCTCTTTTACCTTCCGGCTACACCCGATGCGCGCCGAGCCGCTTGCCGGGACGCTGATGTTCCCCGTCGAGCGAGCAGCGGAGGTCATCCGCCGTGTGGTCGATCTGCCCATGGCCGACGAGTGCAACTACGCCGCGGTGCTGACCAGCCCGCCGTTCGCCGCCAAGCCCGTGCTTTTGGTGACCGCCCTGCACCTCGGGCCGCCCGCCGAGGCGCGAGCCGCCATGGATGAGCTGCGCCGGGCCACCGGCGAACCGCTGCTGGACACGATCAAGCCCACCCCGTTCGCCGCCTTCCAGCGTTCGACCGACGAATCCGCGCCCGAGGGCACCCGCTGGGACGTGCGCTCAGAATGGTTGCGCCCGCTGGACGATGCCGCGATCGAAAGCGCCGTCGCTGCCGCCCGGGCGGCCTCCTCGCCGCTGTCGGAAGTGCTGTTCCGGCCGCTGGGCGGCGCGATCGCCACCGGTCCCGACACCCCCTTCTCCTACCGGCACGCCTCCTTCCTGGTGGAGGTCATCGCCAACTGGGCCGAAGGCGACGGCACCCGGGAGCGGCAGTGGATGCGCGAGACCTGGCATTCGCTCCTGCGCCTGTCGGCCGGCGGTGCCGATGTCAACCACCTCGGCCTTGGCGAGGGCCCCGACCGGGTCAGATCCGCCTACAGCTCCCAGGTCCACGACCGCCTGGCCGCGATCAAGCAGGTGTACGACCCGGCCAACCTGTTCCGCTCCACACAGAACATCCCGCCGTCTCGCCAGCCGGAACACCCGTGATGACACCGCTTCGACCCGGCCGGAGGATGCGCGTGACTCGGGGCCCTTCTTTCATGAAATATCTGGAAAGGACGGTGAGATCGGCATGAGCGCCGACTCTCCCGGACAGGAGCTGAGCCGCCGCGAGATCCTCATAGCCTTCGGCGGCCTCCTCCTCGGCCTGCTGCTCGTCGCCCTCGACTCGGTGACCGTGGCCAACGCCCTGCCCGCCATGATCGCGGATTTGCAAGGGCTGAGCCTGCTGTCGTGGGTGATTGTGGCCAACCTGCTCGGCGCCACAGTCGGGGTCCCGCTGTTCGGCAAGCTCAGCGACATGTACGGCAGGCGGCCGCTGCTCGTGGCCGCCATCGTGCTGTTCATCGCCGGGTCGCTGTTCTGCGGGCTGGCCCAAGACATGACGCAGATGATCGCCGGCCGGGCCGTACAGGGAGTCGGCGGCGGCGGCGTCACCGCGATGGCGATCACCATCGTCGGCGACATGGTCAGACCCCGCAACCGCGCCCGCTACCAGGGCTACCTGGGCGCCGAGTACGCCGTGGCCACAATCGTCGGGCCGTTCGTCGGCGGCTACCTCACCGACGCGTTCAGCTGGCGCTGGGTGTTCCTCGTCAACCTGCCGCTCGGCCTGCTCGCATTGCTCGTCACCGCGCTGGTGCTCAAACTGCCCGTACAGCGTGTGCAGCGGGTCATCGACTGGCCCGGCATCGCGCTCGGCCTGTCCGGGCTCACCTGCCTGCTACTGGTGGCCTCCTGGGGCGGGCAGCAATACCCGTGGGCGTCCCCGCTGATCATTACGCTGGGCGCGGCCGGGTTGGCGCTGCTGGCCGCGTTCGTCGTCGTCGAACGCCGGGCCGCCGAACCGCTGATCCCGATGCGGCTGTTCACCGCACCGGTGACCCGGATGGCACTGATCCTCATCCTGCTCGTCGGCGTGGTCAACTTCACCGCGGTCACCTACCTGCCGACGTTCCTGCAGATCGGGCTCGGCGTGAGCGCCACCAACTCCGGCATCCTGCTTTTCCCGCTGATGGGCGGCCTGATCGTCACCTCCGTCATCTCCGGCCACGTCATCTCCCGCACCGGCCGCTATCGGTTGTGGCCCATCGCCGGCTCGATCGCAATCACGCTCGGCCTGGTGCTGCTGTCACGGATGGACGCCACCACCTCACCTCTCACCGCCGCCGTTTTCATGGGCGTCCTGGGCCTTGGCGTCGGCTGCATGGCCCAACTCACCGTTGTCGTGCAGAACGGCGTCCCCCGGGCCGACCTCGGCAGCGGCACCGCCACCGCCGGCCTGTTCCGGGCGCTCGGTGGAGCGGTGGGCGTGGCGGCCTTCGGCGCGATTTTCACCGGGCGGCTGCAGGCGTACCTGATCGAGTTCGTCCCCGCGAACGCGCTGCCGCCGAACATGCCGGTCAACGCCCTGCAGCGCAGCCCGCAAGCCCTCGCCCAGCTGCCGCCCGAGGTGCGCGACGGCATCGCGCAGACGTTCGCGCACGCCGTCGCCGCCACCTTCCTCGTCGCCGTGGCCGTCGGCGTGCTGTGTCTGATCGGCTCATTGGCGCTGAAAGAGATCCCGCTCGCCGACCCCTCCGAAATCAAGGAGAACGTGGCATGAGACGCCTGCTCGCCCTGCTCGCCTGTATCGCCTCGATGCTGGCCGTCACCGCCTCACCCGCCCTGGCCTGCCCGCCCGGTAACCCGTCCTGCACCTGGGACGAGCACCGCGACGCCTGGTTCGGCGGCTACGTCGTCGACCACTACGCCCAGATCCCCGCACCGGTCGGCACCGGCCCGTCCGCCCCCTCGCCCGTCCGGCCGGACATGACCATCTACCTCGTCGGCAACATCGGCGACACACCGTTCGCCCCCGGCCTGCCCATCCCCGGCGTCGGCTACATGCCCGATCACGACCACGTGTGGCCGAGCTGGACGCTGTCCATCGCCGACGGCTACGGCCAGATGGTCATCCCCGGGCCCAACGCCACCGCCGCCACCGTCCGCACCCGCCCGATGCCCGAAGGCAGCCTGGCCGGAGCACCCCTCGCCTACGCCATCAAGCTCGGCGGCACCTGGCGCGACCTCACCAGCGGTCAAATCATCCAGCTCGGTCTGAACTGCGGCCTGCTCGCCACCACCGACATCGGCTGGGGCGGCGTCGGCTGGATCGAACACAAACCCCGATAGTTCTCGTGGAGGCCGGGAGCACCGGCCCCCACCCTTGCCAAGGAGTGCGATGCACGCGACAACGGCCTGGCACCTCGGCCTGCCGGTTACGCTGGGACCCGCCGAGGAGCCCGGCGTCTCCGGCACGCTTCTGCAAACCGCCGACCGCCTGCTCCTGGACCGCATACCGGCCCCCGGAGAACCGGCCACGCTACACCGCCACCGCGTGGAAACCCCGGACGGCGAAGCCGCTTCCGCGATCCCCATGGGCAAGATCATGGTGCCGCTGGACAACCACGCCGTCGTCGAGTACGGCCTGCGCCGCGGCCACCTGCGCCTGCGCCCGGACGGTGAGCTGCACGCCCGGATCACCTCCCCTGCCTCCGACCGCTTCCGCGTCGCGGCTCGCATCGCCGGCGCCCCCGACCGCGGCCCTGCCCCCGGCGAGCGCGCCATCTACGGCTGGTATCTCGGCATGCCGCTCGTCCACCACCTGATCCTGCCCGACTACTACGGCGGCACCGGACCCTCGCAGGCCTCGCCCGAACTTCCCTCGCTGCGCACCTATCTGACCGGCACCGTCGAACACCAGGCACTCAGCTCCCCGGTGCGCCAGGTGCCCACCGCCGACGGCGTCAAGACCCTCATCCCGCACCAGAACACCACCGACATCCACCCCGGCGGCCGGCCCCACAACAGCTTCGGCTTCTTCGTCGTACGCGGCCGCCTGGGCAACGACGGTAACGTTCGCACCGACGCCTGCCCGCCGGACAGCATCCCCGCCGACCCGCTCGCCCACCAGATCCGCATCGGCGAGCACTGGGTGCGTCTCAACCACCACCTCGTCATCGAGTACGGCGTCGAAGCCGGGCTGCTGCGCCTGGAACCGCTGGAGTTCGGCGGCATCATGACCGCGTCCTTCCCTGACCCCACCCAGCTCGCCATCGACTGCGACGCCACCGGCGTCGTACCCCTCGGCGACATGGCCCGACTGACTGTCGGCACCATGAACCTCAAGAAGATGGCCCGCGCCAACGCCGCCGCCCCTGAAGGCGCCCGCCGCATCGCCGTCTCCTGCCACTGCTTCGCCTTCGAGCCCGCCGAGATCCACGTCCGCGCCGGCGAACCTATCGCCGTCGCCCTGACCTCCACCGACATCCCGCACAACTTCACGCTCGACGAGTTCGACGCCTTCGTGCAGACCGACGGCGGCGATACCGGTATCGGCGGCTTCATCGCGGACCGCCCCGGAACGTACGAGTTCTACTGCGCCGACACCATCCACCGAGCCGTCGGCATGACGGGCCGCCTCCTCGTCCATTAAACGGCGGGCTGGTCCCGGTGATCGAACAAGCCGAAGGCTGCTTCGACGAGATCCAGCACCTGCCGCGTCACCATGGACACAGCGTCCAGTGCGCCACCACCTGGAACGTCATCCCGTTCGGCTGACACGGGGTCCCAGTAGTCCTGTCGAAGAATCCAACACATATAGCTCTGAGCTGCGGTGATGCTGGGGTCGATGTAGGGGTCCGAGCTCGTTTCCGCTACGTTCTGTTCCGGTTTGTCCGGTCTAGAGCGTTGGGTGGTTGGTGTCGGAGAAGATGTTCTCCAGCGAGCAGTTGGAGCAGTTGCGGTCATTCCCGGATATCGGCCGCGATGAGTTGATCACGCACTTCACGTTGACGCCTGCGGATGTGGCGTTCGTGGATCCGGGGCGGGGGCGAGGCCCAGCCGATCGGCTCGGGATGGCCGTGATGGTCGCGACGCTGCCGTGGCTGGGGTTTGTGCCCGATGAGGTGGGGTCGGCACCGCCGGAGGCGGTGGCCCGGCTGGCGACCGCGTTGGGCCTGCATCCAGGGGCGCTGCGGGGATACGGGCAGCGAGCCCAGACCCAGTCCGATCATGTGGGCCAGGTCGCCAAGTACCTGGGTTGGAAACAGGCCGCGACCGACAGCCAGCAGATGAAGGAACTGGAGCAGTTCCTGCAGGTCGTGACGGAAGTTAGCTCCAGGGACAGACTCACCTCAAGATGATCCGTCGCGCCCTGGCGAGGTTGGCAATCAGTTCGGAACGGGTCTGGTGCTCGTGCGCGACCCACGCGGGTTGACCGGGACCGCTGCGCCACGACTCGCTGAGCGGGCTGTTGTCGGCGGCGTCGAACCCGAACTGGTCGTACAGTCGCGTCACGAGTTCCACGGCTTCGGGAAAGTCGCTCGAGGCCGACAGCGCCAGACGGCCGGGGGTGCCCGCCGCTTTACCTGCGGTGGTGATGCGGGGAGCTTGGATGTGGTTGAAGGCCTTGACGACCTTGGATCGCGGAAGGTGTTCTTGCCGTAGCTCGTGAACTGTCTTCTCACCCGAGTCGATGACCGGGATATGGCCATCGCGCCAGACCATGTAGTTGTTCGTGTCAAGCACGATCTTGTCTGCCAGCTCCTCCGCAGGCATGTCGTTGACCACCTTGAGGGGGACCGCCACGACTGCGAAGTCACCAGCAGCAGCAGCGCCGGCAGCGGTTGCGGCACGCGCTGACGGGCCGAGCTTGTCAATGAGATCCTTCAAAGTCTCAGGTCCTCGTGAATTGGCAATAACGACGTCGTAGCCGTTCGCGATCGCCGCACGCGCGACCTGGCTACCGACCTCACCTGCGCCAATGATGCCGATTACTGTCATGGGTCCTTTACCTCAACCTCTCGTGAGACTATTGCGTCGTCGGCCGGCGTGGCCTCGCTCGTGTCTTGTATGGAGTCGGGCGAGGACGCCGCAGCTGGGGTGCCGTCGGGACCGTTCGTTGATCAGGGTGATGGGTGCATCCTCGCCGGATGTGCGGCCATGGAACTCAGATCTGGTTCAGGCCGCCGTCGACGTACAGGCTCGAACCGGTGATGAAGCTGCTCTGCTCGGAGGCGAGGAAGGTCACGGCGGCGGCGATCTCCTCCGGGCGCCCGAGCCGGCCTAGCGGCACCTGCGCAGCCAGTTGCTGCCTGAGGCCGGCGGCCTGCTCCGGGTCGGGAGCGAGCCCCGACAAACCAGGGGTATTGGTCGGGCCGGGCGTGATGGTGTTGACCCGGATGCCGCGTCCCTTGAGTTCGTTGGCCCAGGTCCGCGAGAACGAACGGGTGGCGGCCTTGGTCGCCGCGTACACGCCGAACGCCTCCGCGCCGACGTCCACGTTGGTAGAGCCGTTCAAGATCACCGAGGCGCCGTCGTTGAGCAGGGGCAGCGCCTTCTGAACGGTGAACAGCGTGCCCCGGACGTTGATACCGAAGAGGGTGTCGAAGTGCTCCTCGGAGATCTGCTCAAGCGTCACGAACTCGGCGACGGAGGCATTCGCGAACAGTACGTCCAGGCCCCGTCCCCGGCTGCGGATCGTCTCGTAGAGCCGGTCCAGGTCGGCCAGGTTCGAGATGTCGCCGATCACCGCGGTAGCCGCCGAACCAATCACTTCGACGGCCGCGTCGAGTTCGGTCTTGCGCCGGCCGGTGATGAACACGTGTGCGCCCTCGGCCGCCAGTCGTACGGCACTGGCCAGCCCGATTCCGGTGCCGCCGCCGGTGACGAGAGCGGTCTTACCCTCAAGTAGTCCCATGCGAATAACCTCCTTGGACTTCCGCATCGATCGATGCGGAAGTCGAACGTACCACTTCTGCATCGATCGATGCAGAAGTGGTAGACTGCTGGGGTGGAGACCAAACAGAGCGGCCCCATCGGTCGACCGCGAGGATTCGACGCCGACGAAGCTCTCGAGCGGGCCATGCTGGTCTTCTGGGAGCACGGCTACGAGGGGGCCAGCCTGGCCAACCTGACCGACGCGATGGGCATCTCCACCACCAGCATGTACGCAGCCTTCGGCAACAAGGCGGAACTGTTCCGCAAGGCCCTGGAGCGCTACACCGAAGGCCCGGGCGCATACCTGGCACAGGCCCTGGAGGAGCCGACCGCCCTCGGCGTCGCCACCACGATCCTGACCGGCACCGTCCGAACCACCACCCGCCCGGCCGCTCCCCAGGGGTGCCTGGGTGTCCAGAGCGCCCTGACTGCCAGTGATTCCGGGCGTGGGGTCCGTGACCTTCTCGCCGCCTGGCGCAACAACGGCTGCTCCCGCATCCGAGAGCGATTCCAGCGAGCCGTCGACGACGGCGACCTGTCTCCGGACACCAATCCGGGGCTACTGGCCCGCTACGTCGCCACCTTGGCATTCGGCATCGCCGTGCAAGCCGCGAGCGGTGTCGGCCGCGACGAACTCCAGGGGATGGCCGACGCCGCCCTACGCAACTGGCCGCTCTCCTGAGGACCGCCCGACGTTCGTCTTCGCGAGCAACTGCTCGCTGTAACGGCCGGCTCTCGCAAACGGTCATTACCTGCAAGGCTTGAGCTGCTGTCTACAACGTCCATGACGAACGACTTTCCCTTGGTGATCCGCCTGCTGGATGTGGTTTCTGCCGCCGTCCATTACGCGGATCACCGGAGGAAGCATGCAGGTACAGCGGGTCGTGTCGCCCGTTACAGGGCTGGAGTCATGGACCGTGCTGGGCGACGACAGCCCGATCCAGCCGATCGAGGACTATCTGGCGTACCTGACAGACATCGAACGGTCACCTAACACGATCAAGGCGTACGCCCATGACCTGCGGGCGCGGGTCACCGCGGCGACCAACAAGGTCGAGTCCTACAACGGGTTCTCCAAGTGGCTCGGCTTCGGCGGGGTGCTGGCCGACAACGACCCCGAAGAGCAGGAGAAGCTGATCAAGTTCAACACGCTGCTGGCCAACCTGGTCGTCTTCCACAACGCCCTGGACATCTCCGACGTCGTGCGGCAGCTGGTCGCCGAGGGCTGGAGCATCACCGCCGACCAGCTCGGCCAGATCGCGCCCTACCTGCGGGCCCATATCAGCCGCTTCGGCGCGTACGCCACCGACGAGCTACGTCATCGGCCGGATCCGTTCGATCCCCTGCTGAAGGAGGTCGACTTCGCCGACGTCGAGCTGGCCGCTTGATCACCGAGGCGTTGGTGCCGTTGGCGAACGTGCATCCCGACAAAACCCGGATCGTGTACTGCAAGGACCAATCACGGCGTGGCTCGTGCTCAACGTGCCGAGCCTCACGCTGCGCAACGCCGGGCCGGCCTGGATCGAGCTGCCCACGCCACGAGGCGTCCCGAACTCGAACGCGCCGTCACCCTGGCCCGGGACCTACGGGCCACCGGCGTCGCGGTCACCCTTGTGGTCCATGCGCACAAGCACCTCGGCCGCGGCATCGACCTGGCCACCCTCGCCGAAAAGCCGAAGGCGGCCGGCTCGTCAGGTCAGCGCCTCAAGTTCGGTGACCGCTCGGTCGGTTGCCGTCTCGGTGGCGATCTCAGCCGCCAGTCGCTGTGCCGCACGGCGGTAGGACGGGTCGCGCAGGACTCGGTCGACGGCGCGGGCGATCGTACGGGGTGAGGCGCTCTTGTTCACCGTGGTTCCGGCGCCGAGCCACTCGACGTGTCGTGCGACCTCGCGTTGGTCTCGCCCCAGCGGTACGCCGACCAAGGGAACTCCGGCGGCCAGGGATTTGACGGCGGTGCCGTGGCCGGCGTGCGTGATGGTGACCGCGGTGTGGGACAGGGCGATGTTGTGCGGGGCTGCCGCGGTGACCAGGACGTTGTCAGGCGCGTGGATCGTCGCCGGATCCACGGCCGGGCCGGTGGTCAGCAGGCCGCGTACCGGCAGCGTACCGAGGGCTTCGGCGATGCGCTCAAGGACTGGGCGCTGATCCATGAAGGACGAGCTCAGGCCGACAAGGACCAGCGGCGCGTCACCGGCCGGCAGTCGCAGTTCGCCGGCCCAGGCCGGGTCGTCGAGTCGTGGGCCGACGTGCCGCAGATCGGCGGGAAAGCGCCGGTCAGGATAGTCGAATGCGCGTGGCGAGAGCACGAGCAGCCGGTCGACACGGTCGAACGCCTCGACGACCGAGGCGAGCGGCGGCAGGTCGTGGGCGACGCGGGCGGAGTTGAGCGCGGGCAGGCCCTTCTCCCAGGGTTTGAGGATCAGGCGGGTCACAATCTGGTCGCGCACTCTTCCCAGCGGGCCCGTGGCGGGGGGCAGGCCCGGGCCGGGCGGTGGTGCTCCCGGTGTGGGAAACGGGTAGAGGGTGGTGACCAGCGAGGCCCGGGGGGTTCCGGCGGCCTCGGCGCCGGTGAACGCGCCGAGCAGCATGTGCTCGGCGACGAGCACGTCGGCCGGCCGGGCACGGAGTTCGGCCAGGGTGTCGCGGGCGTAGTCCGCCGCGGGGCCACAGACGATGCGGTCGCGCAGTCGCGCGAACTCTCCCAGCGGGGTGCGGGCCTCGAAGTCTCTGATGACATCCGTGGCCGGGTCGCTGGGGTCGCCCTGGGGCGCGGTCGTCCAGGCGATCGGTTCCAGGCCGCAGGCGGCCACCTCGCCGTGCAGCGATCTGTCCGCCAGCACCCGGACGTGGTGGCCACGTCGGTGCAGGGCGCGGGCGACGGACAGGACGGGTGGTACCGCTCCGCCGCCGGCCCAGGTGGCGAACAGGAAGGTGCTACTCATGGTTCCTCTTTCGCGGGTTGATCGCGGCCAGCAGGTCGTGCATGGCATGTTCGGCGTCCTGGCGCGACACTCCGAGGTCGCGCCGCCACAGCTTCCACAGGCTGACGTCGGTGGCGGCGTAGTACAGGTTCAGGACGTGTTCCCGGGCGGGGCCGGGGGTGGGCAGGCAATCAGCGAAGGCCTGTTCCAGCCAGGCGCGGTGCCGGTCGCGCGCGTGGGCGGCCGCCCTGGCGATCGCCGGGACGCGGTCGATCTGCGCGATCCAGAGCACGTTGGCGTCGCCGTGCCGTTCGTAGTCGTCGAACACAGTCGCCACGATCGCCGCCACGTCGCCGGTGGGCGCCTGGCGGGTGAGCTCTGTTCGTTCGGCGACCATGCCGGCGACGGCGTCGGCCAGTTCGTCCTTGCCGCCGAAGTGGTTGACGATCGTCTGCACCGACACGCCTGCCTCGTGGGCGATGTCCTGCAGCGTGACGTCGTCGTACCAGCGTCGCATCCACAGCGCGGCCGCCGTTTCGATTATGCGTATACGGGTGGCCTCCACGGCGGCGGCGCGGGCGCCCATGCGGTACGGGCGTTTGGCCCCATTTTCCATGGAGTCATAACTATATCCAATTGTGTGCTCAGTCAACTCGAATGAGGAGAGTCGGTCCCGGCGGAGATCGTTCCGGGCGGCGCCTGCTCGGGGATATGCGACGTGACAAGGCCAGTTTCGTAGGCGATGACGACGAGCTGGGGTGCCTGCAGGTGCGACTCCGGTGATCTTCCACAGCGCCGTGCTGGCGCATCTCGGGGTTGAGGAACTGGCGGACAGCCGTTCAGCCATCGAGGAAGATCCAACGAGCGCATCTCCGGCCTTTCATTAGGCGGTGCGACGGGAGCGGGCCAGAGCCAGTCCACCGACGACCATGGCGATCGGCCCGACCACCAGGCCCACGTAGCCCCCGACTATTCCGTAGCCGGCGCCGGGACCGCCCTCGGCGGCGGCCACAACCAGCCCGCCGATGACCGTGCAGGCCAGCCCCACCGCCAGGGCCACGATGGCTCCCCTCCTCCCACCGTTACCGATACGACCGGCGGAGCGGGCCAGAGCCAGCCCGCCGATGACGACGCCGGCGAGCCCCAGCAGCGCGGCCACCGCGGACCACAGGCGCCCAGCGGTCAAGGTGTAAGCGCCGACGGGCTGGGCCAAAACGTGCGCGGCTGCCGGTGTGGCGAGCCCCACAATTCCGAGCAGGGCCGCTGCGGCGGTGGCTAGCAAGTGACGAACGGACATGAGGATCCTTTTGTTCGAATGACGGGCGTCGGCAGCATGTGCAGCGCGCTGATCGCTTATGCCGGCCGAGGGGCCGGTGACGAGCACGAGCGCCTGGGAGGGGTGTCACGGAATCGCATTGATAGAGGGCGAGGACGACCTCCGCGCCCCTCCGCAGGACGGTCCTGTGGAAAGGCGCGATGATGCTGTTCAGTCGTGCGTGCCGGAAATGAAAGCCGAGTCGATGCTGCCGTCGGTCAACAGTTGTTGCAGCGCGCGCTGCATGATCTCGGAGTCGTTGAGGTGCGGGAACGGCTCGCCGGCGGGAGCGTCGACGCCCAGGAACCGGCACAGCGGCTCCCAGCCCTCGCGGACGTCGAACACCAGGAGGCGATCCGTGGGCAGGCTCTTCCGGACAACGGCCATGTGACGGTGGAACGCCGCTACCGCGATCTCTTCGTCGGGCATGCCCCGCTGGAAGTCCCAGGTATCGCCGAAGGTGGACTCTCCGATGAGATCGAGAACCGGGCGGAGCCTCTCCATCGTCTTGAGTACCGCAGCCCCCGCTTCAGGCAGGTCCGGCGGCACGTCCCGGCGGGTGGCGATCAGAGCCTGCATGCTGACATACCAGCGATGCGGATCGCGGACGGTCAGGACGACCTTCGCGTCCGGGTAGACCTCCGCCTGCTCGCGCCAGAAGAAACTGGCCGGCCAGTCCTGGGTGGATCGGTAGCCGCCGAGCACGCTGTCCCAGTCCAGCGGCAGACCGGAGGCGGCGGGCAGCCACCGGTCGACGTGGTCGGGATTGCTCCCGATTTCGGCCATGTGGTAGCAGGGACCGAATCCCAGCCTTTCCAGCGCGGCCTTCATCGATCTGGTTCCGGTACGCGGGAATCCCGCGCCGATCACGTGTAACACGTCGGCCTCCTGCTGTTACGGCCGCGGCGTTCACCTTTCGGCAGACGTGGACCGCGGCCTTGGCGTAGGTGTCGGACTAGTAGGGCAGCCGTACTTGTTGATGTAGAGCTGTCTGCCTGTACGTACAAGATCACGAGAAGTGGCTGCCGTGCGATGATCGAGGTATGTACGGTCATCAGGGCCTCGATCGCGCGCTTGTATTCGCTGCGGTCAGCCGCTCAGCTCGGTGCGGCGGGAGCGGGCCAGAGCCAGCCCGCCGAGGACCGCACCGACGAGCCCAAGCACCAGGGCCAAGGCCGCTCCGAATACTCCGTTGCCGGTGCCGAGACCACCGTCGGCGACAGCCAGTTTCACCGCGCCGTTGAGCCCGCCGGTCAGCCCCACCACCAGGGCCACGATGGCTCCCCTTCTCCCGCCGTTGCCGATACGACGGATGGAGCGCAGCGCCAGCCAGCCGATGACCACGCCGACCAGCGCCACCAGTGCGGCCACGCTGGCCCAGATTCGCTCAGGGGTCCCGAGGAAAGTATCGATACCCTGGCCCGCGCATTCTGCCTGCGTCGTACAGATTGGCGAGGCCGCCTGTGCGGCAAGCACAAACAGGACGGACATTGAGAATCCTTTCGGTCGGATGACGGGCACCCGCAGCGTGTGCAGCGCGGTGGCTCGGCCCATGCCGGCCGAGGAGCCGGTGACGAGCGCGAGCGCCTGTGAGGGGTTTCACGGAATCGATCATCGCGCCGTCGAGGCGGCTGCGGCCTCCGACAGCGGATGGCAGCGTCTACGCAGTTCTGCGTAGACACCTCGTGCCTGGCTACATCCGTCGTCGTAGGCGGTCGCGCGTCTGGGCGGAGTGTTCTCGCGGGCGGGAACCGTAGGATCGCGGCATGAAACACCGTGTGGTGTCGTTGCGCCTGCCGGTGCTGGCGCAGGATGTGTTGCTCGCGCTCTTCATCACCGTGATGCAGGTTCAGGGCACGATGGTCCGCAATGCTGGCGAGGTGGTACAGCGTCCCCTCACCGATCTCGGATACCTGGGATATGTCCTGCTGGTCGTGAGTGGCGTGGTCGTTGTCGTCCGCCGCCGGTGGCCGGTGCCGGTGTTCGTCACCGCCGCGCTCGCCAGCTTGGTCTACTACACCCTTGACTTCCCGGACGGGCCCGGCTGGCTCGGGCTCTTCGTCGCCCTGTACACCGTCGCCGCCTACGGGGACGGGCGCCGGTCGCTGGTGATCGCCGGCGTGGGCACCTCGGTGCTCGCCATCGGCTGGCTGGTCGCCGCGGCCGACATCGAGCCACGCGCCGCCATCGGCTGGGTGTACTTCCGGATCGGCGCGTCGGTCATGAGCGCGGCCCTTGGCGAGTCCGTCCGGTCCCGACAGGTCATCGCGGCCGAAGCTCAGGAGCGCGCCGAGTTTGCTGAACGGACTCGCGAGGAGGAAGCGCGGGCGCGTGTGGACGCCGAACGGCTCCGGATCGCGCGCGAGGTCCACGACACCGTCGCGCACGCCATAGCGATCATCAACGTCCAGTCCGGTGTCACCGCGCACGTGCTCGACAAGCGGCCGGAAATGGCGCGCGAGGCGCTGAGAGCCATCGAGCAGACCAGTTCCCGGGCGCTGCGGGAGATGCGGGCCATCCTCGGGGTACTCCGTGACGACGGTGACGACGACGGGCGGGGACCGTACCCCGGGCTGGGGCAGATCGACGAACTGGCCGCCAAGGCACGCGAGGCGGGACTCGATGTCAAGCTCGAGGAGACCTCGCCAGCGGCGCCGTTGCCCAGCGCGGTGGGAAGTGCCGCCTATCGAATCGTTCAGGAATCGATCACCAACGTGGTCCGCCACGTCGGCCCGACTCGGGTGACGGTAGCGCTGAGCCCCGGGATCGAGGCCTTGGAGATCCGCGTGACCGATGAGGGCCGCCGTGCCGGCCCAGGTCATGACTCCGCGGATCCGCGCCTACCGGCCCCGCATCCGAGCGGCATGGGCAGCTCGGCCAAGCCCGGCCGCGGGATCGTCGGCATGCGCGAGCGCTGTCAACTGCTGGGCGGAGAACTCGACGCCGGGCCGATTCCAGGCGGGTTCGAAGTCAGGGCACGACTGCCCCTCGCGCCGACCGGGTCGCGCCTATGAACGCGGCAGCCGCCTCACCGTTGACCAACGCTCCCATCAAGGTGCTGCTCGCCGATGACGAGGGTCTCGTGCGATCCGGGTTCAAGGTCCTGCTCGACCTCGAGGACGACATCACGGTGGTGGGGGAAGCCGCCAACGGCGCCGAAGCCGTCGAACGGGCCCGCGCCACCCGCCCCGACGTCGTCCTCATGGACATCCGCATGCCCAAGGTGGACGGGATCCAAGCCACCGCCCAGATCGCCGAGACGCACGGGCTGGAGCAGGTCCGCGTCCTCATCCTCACCACCTACGACACCGACGAGTACGTCTTCGACGCCTTGCAAGCCGGCGCCAGCGGCTTCCTGCTCAAAGACGCCGGACCAGCCGAGCTGGTGCAGGCCATCCGGGTGATCGCCGCCGGAGAGGCACTGCTCGCGCCGCGCATCACCCGACGCCTCATCGGCCAGTTCACCGCGCGACGAACGGCTGCCCGGGCCGCGGAGGACCGGCTCGCGGTGCTGACCGAGCGCGAACGCGAAGTGCTGGCCCTGGTGGGGCAGGGCCTGAGCAACCACGAGATCGGTGCCGAGTTGTTTCTCAGCCCGGCCACCGCACGCACCCATGTCAGCCGCGCGATGACGAAACTGGGTGCGCGCGACCGTGCGCAACTGGTCGTCATCGCTTACCAAACAGGACTGGTCAGCCCTGCGATGTAAAGCACAGCCACCCCGCGGTCGCTGCGCCACCGCGGGGGTGCCCGTACCCGATGGCGCCACTGCCACATGACCCCGCCCTGCACGGCCCGCTGGTTCCCCGGGTCCTGCCGTCGTGCGCCCAAACGTCGGCCATCCTGAGCGAGCCGGGGAAAGCCGCTGAGCGTAGGCGAGGAGAGGCCAACATCACCGGATTGCCTTCCACGATATCCCAGCCATAATTGAGTCAATTGTGGCTGAGATAAATGATGTGGAGCGGCGGGCCGCCGTCCATGCCGCGCTGGGCGATCTGATTGTGGGGTCTCACGACCTCCTTGGCCGGGTGCGCTCTGGACATGCTTGACATCTTCAGCGTGCATGGGCGGCGACGAAGGTCTCAGGACATGTTGGACGGCTCGCCCGGGTTGGAGTGGCGGGCGTGGACCTTCAGTTGGGTGATCGGAGCGGTGTTCCTGCGGGGTCGGGTGGCGATCTCCTCTTCGCCGTGCAGGATGCGGAAGTAGGTGTCCTCGATCACCACGGTGACGATCTTCCCAGCGTTGCCCTTGCCAAGTTTCATCCGCTGGTTGCCCACCATGATCCGGCCGTCCCGGCCCACCCGGCGCTGCACCCGGGTGGACCCGGCCGACAGCGGCGGGGGCGGCAGCGGGGTGGCCGCGGCCTGGGCGCCGCGCATCGATGCCAGCTGGTCGGCGGGCACGGGACAAGGCCAGGTGGCCACCAGCGCTCCCTGGCTGATGGCGTGCATCAGGTGCCCGTCCAGCCGGACGGTGAGGCGCTGCCCAGCATGGTCGCGGCGACGTGGAAGGTGCCGCCGGCAACGGTGATGAAGCCGTCGCGGCGGACGTTGCGCTGCGCCTCGACCGGCTGGCCGACCGGGACGACCTGATGGCGCCGCCGGTCCTGGCCAGCGCGGGTGATGCGGGTGGTGGCCCGGCCGGCGGGCGCCGCGCATGGTCAGCTGGTGCAGGTGGTCGGCCGATAGGCGGGAGGGCAGCGTCTTGAGGTGCTCCAGTTCGTCGATGGGATGGGCGCCGACGAACCCCCGCGAACAGCAACTGGCCAACATCCGACGCATCTACGGCCCCGAGAAGGAAGCCCTCGGCGTGCTGACCATCGAGATCGAACTCCTCCAGCCCGCCATCGCCTGAGACACCATCGACCCGCCACCACGACGAATGGCCCGCGCATCGCGTCGGGCCATCGTCAGCTCCGGAGCACACCCATCGTGGCCGTGCGGCACGCTGGGCGGGGCTGTGTGATCGCCCTGGTCAGCGACATGACTGTCCCTTTCTCTCGTACTTGGTCTGTCCCCGAGGATGTTCAGGGCCGCGTGTGCGCGATCGGATGCTCGGGTGGGCTCACTGATCCCCTCAACGAGCCGGGGGCGGCATCGGCTGTCCCCGGCACCGACGAATCGGGACCGGGCCAGGCGCAGGCAGGCGAAGCGGACGGTGCTCAATCTGGTGAGCATGTCCTGGTGCTCACCCCGTAGCGCGCCGTTGGCATCACAGACGCCCCCGGCGCACCATTCCAGCTCGCTGAACAGCACGCCGTAGATGCGGGCGCGGTCCAGGCACACGACACGGCGGCCGCGCAGCAGATCGGCCACCGTGGGACGGAGGTGGTGGAAGGTCGGCGCGGCCCGCAGCTGATTGTCGGTGACCTGCTGCTTGGCGAGGTCCTTGGCCGGGAGCCACGGCCACGTCGGGTTGATCAGCGTGTCCAGCAGCGGCTCCCTCGTGGTGCTGCAGATGGTCAGCTCGCACAGCACCGCGCGCTCGTGTGGGTCGTCGATCGGATCGTCGATGTCGCGTATGGTGCCGATTTCTAGGATGAGGGTGTGAGGGTCGGCCAGTACGTTTTCCGCCCACGTGGCGGCATCCCAGCGGTCCTCGGCGCGCTCTACTGCCGTGGGCGGCAGGTCGTAGGGCAGTGCCTGGTCACGTCGGTACAGGGCGCGGACCGATAGCGGTCCTCGACCTCGGGCCACTGGGTGCCGTCGTCGATGCCTAGGTGCTCGGCTGCGCGGATGACGTGGGTATCGAGGTCGGCGTTCAGGGTCGGTCTCAAGCTCCCATGTCGAGCCGCCGACACATCGGCCGCAGAAAGGCGCATCCCATGCTCCGCATCGCCCGTCTCTTCGCTGCTGCCCTGCTCACCGCCACCTGCCTGCTCGGCGCGACCGCCGCCTCCGCCAGCCCCTTGGACGTGACCTGCGCACCGCCGAGCTCAGAGACGATCGTGTTCAACCCGCCGCTCACCGATTCGGTGCCTGGCCCGGTGGCGCCCGCGGACCGGCCTGACAAGATCATATCGTTCTGACCTGCGAGAAGAGACCCATTACCCAAGATGACGATGGCCTCCGCGGGAGCTTCGCTGTGGTGAAGGCCGCGTCAGGAGTGAACAGCTAGTCATCGGCCGGGCGGTCGCGGGAGTTGTTGATGCGCAGCGCCTCGGCGAGCTGGTCTTCCAGAATGATGATCCGGCAGGCGGCTTCGAGAGCGGTGCCCTGGTCGACCAGTTCGCGGGCCCTGGCCGCCAGGCGCAGTTGGTAGCGGGAGTAGCGGCGGTGGCCGCCGTTGGAGCGCTGCGGCTCGATCAGTTTGGCGGCGCCCAGGCTGCGCAGGAAAGCCGCGCTGACACCCAGGATCTCCGCGGCCCGGCCCATGCTGTAGGCGGGGTAGTCCTCATCGTCGAGTTTGGCCTCGGCGCCGGCATCCGCCGCCGTGTCGGAGCGGGCCAGGATGCGGGCTTGGGCTTTGTCGCCGTAAGCGGCGCTCGATGCAAGCGTGGAAGTAGCGGCTGTGGCCTTGGGCTTGCTATCAGGCCCGGTGGCCAACGCTGTCGATTTTTGATCCATGTAACCTCCCGAACGCGGACGAGGGCCCCGGCGCCATGATGCGCCGGGGCCCGCAACTAGGTTGTGTAACACCATCTACCGGCCAAGAGGCCGAATTGCCGTTTCCGCAACAGCCGCCCGCTGAGGGCGGGGATGCGGGGATCGCGTAAGCGTGACCGTAGACCACCTTCCCGTCTGTGGAGCTGCGGTACCCGCCCGGCGAAACTCCACCGGTGGCGGGCGATCCTGATGGCGTTCAACACTCCCTTCGCTATCTGTGCATCTTCTGATTCCATGACATGGACGACCTGCGATGGCCGCCACGGCAGCGCGTCCACGCGTCGGGCCCCGTCAGCTGCCTGGCCCTGCACGTCCGACCTTCTGCCGATCACTCCGTACTGCATGTGGCAGCGCGTCCACGCGTCGGGCCCCATCAACTGCCTGGCCCTACACGTCCGACCTTCTGCCGGTTACTTCTGCGGGTATTGCTACGGCCCGTATGGCCGCTTGGCAGCGCGTCCACGCGTCGGGCCCCATCAACTGCCTGGCCCTACACGTCCGACCTTCTGCCGGTCACTCCTGCTATCCACGCTCGTCCGGGCGGCTCGTCGTGACGCCGGTATCTCGTGTGCCGCCCTCGTGGATCCGTTCCTTGCGATGTCAGAAACACTAGCCCCAACCGCAACGAATGTCTACCCCAGTCACTACAGATTTTCGATCCCGGGCGCAGCAGTCTCCTCGGACCGCCCTATGGCGAGGAGCTTCTGGCGGGGCCGGAACGTGGATGTCCAGTGCTCAGCTGCAGACCCAGCTCGACTCCCTCAAGGCCGCCAAGGTCACGGGGGTCAGAGAGATTTGGAACGGGGTTCCCCCAGGTCAGTTGCGCACTGCGGCGCCGATCACGCAGGCGGCCACCTCGCAGGCGAAGCCCCCGATCCAGAGCGACCCGAAGGGCCACTTTGACGTCACTGAGGTCGCGATCGGCGAGGTCAAGGGCCGGAAGGTTGTGCTGAGTGTAGGCCGGGAGGGCCTGGTCCAGGTCCGAGACACGACCACGCTGCGGCCGATCGGCAAGCCGATCCCTGGCCTGGCCCGGTCCCGGTCGAGAACGCGGATGCCACCCAGGCAGGAGAGGTCGATGATGATGCCGCCGTCGTTGGTCGAGCCGCCGGCCGTGCCGTGCCCGCCCGAGCGCACTGACAGCGGCACGCCCTGGGTGTCGGCGAGGCGGAGCGCGGCGCGGACTTCCTCGGCGGTGCGCGGAAGAAGGACGAGGCCGGGCCGGCGGAAGTCCCGTACGCGTTCGCGCTCCTGCCTGGTCAGCTCCATAGCGGCCAGTAGTCGCTCTGCGTCGAGGGCGCCCTCGACGCGTGAGATGTGCTCGCGTACGAGGGCAGTTCGGCCGCCCGCAGCTTGTTGGAGAGATCGGGAGGCGAGTCCATCTCGATCAACGAGAGATGTCTGATGTGATGTGCACGCCGATCCCGTCAAGCAGGCGATCCAGCCCGTACTGGAAGCGCTCCGCGGGAGGGAGGTGCGCGGTCCTGGATTCCAGCACGGATCGGGTGAACAGCGGATAGGCGCCCGACTCGACGATCTGTCGCACGTACGGCCCGATGTAGTCCCGCTTCCATCGTTCCGGGTCCAGGCCGGTACGGCGGGCCTCCTCCAGCCAGCCGATCTCGCGGCGGGTCGCGCTGTAGACGTAGTCGTTCAGCATGCCGACGAAGCTGCTGATGTCGTCGATGTCGAGGCCAAGCCGGTCGAGTGCGCCGAGCGCGAACTCGTGCACGCGCAGCAGGTGGGGGCCCAGGGTCGGCCGACTGGTGAGCAGCGTGATCAGCCAGGGGTGACGTAGGCCCGCGGCGCGAGTCTGATGGGCGACCAGCGAGAGATCGGATCGCCAGTCGCCGGACGGCCGATCGGGGAGCTCGATCTCGCCCATCACCATGTCGATCATGAGATCGAGCAGGTCATCGCGTTTCGGCACGTAGCGGTAGAGCGACATGGCGCCGGTGCCCAGTTCGGACGCGATCCGGCGCATGGTCGTGGCCTCCACCCCTTCGGCGTCGGCGACCTGGACTGCCGTCTGGGTGATCTGCTCCCGGCTGTAGCCGGGCCGTCGCCCGGGCCCGGAACGCTCCTGACGTTCCGGGAGCATCCAAATGCTGGTCGGTTTCTCGTCAGGCATCTGCCACTCTCCCTCCGTTTGCGTACATCGTACCTGAATGGTTATGGTTCATTTCGAGTACAGGGTACGCGAATGGAGGAAGTGTGGACCTATCTCTTCGTACGGGCTTGATCGGAGTGATGCTTGGCATGATCACGGCCCCGCTGGACGGCATGATGCTCGGACCCGCCCTGCCGGTGATCGTGGGAGATCTCGGTGGTCTGGAGTACTTCTCCTGGGTGGCGACGGCCTATCTGATCTGCATGGCCGCCTCGACGCCGATCTGGGGAAAGGTCGGTGACCTGTACGGGCGCAAGCCGGTCTACATGGCCGCGATCGTGCTGTTCCTGCTGGGGTCGGGGCTGTCGGGGATGTCGCAGGACATGATCCAGCTCGTCGGCTTCCGGGCGGTGCAGGGGCTGGGCGGGGGAGGCCTGATAGTGGGCGCCCTGGCGCTCATCGCCGAATTGGTGCCGCCGCGGCAGAGCGGCAAGCTCATGGGGCTGTTCGGGACGATGATGCCCATCGCCTTCATCGCCGGACCGCTGCTCGGCGGCCTGTTCGCCGAGCAGTTCAGCTGGCGTTGGGCGTTTTACGTCAATCTCCCCATCGGGGCCGCCGCCTTGCTGCTCATCGGCACCGCCGTACGGCTGGAGCCGCGGCGGATCAAGGCGAGGATCGACTACCTGGGGGCCCTGCTGCTGACCGTCGCATTGGTGGCGCTGAGTCTGGTCGCGAGCTGGGGCGGCACGCAGTACGCCTGGGGTTCTGGCCCGATCATCGCGCTGGTTCTGGCCGGGCTGGTGGCGCTGGTCGCGCTGGTGTACGTGGAGCGGCGCGCCGCCGAGCCGATCGTGCCGCTGCGGCTGTTCGCCGACCGCAACTTCACCCTCGCCCAGATCGTGCGCTTCGTGAGCGGCGTCGGCATGGTGGTCACGGCCACCTTCCTGCCCCAGTACATGCAGCTGGTGCAGGGCGCCTCACCGATCGCCAGCGGCATGCTGATCCTGCCCTCGATGCTCGGCATGGTCGCCGTGCTGATCGGCACCGGCCAGCTCATCAGCCGCACCGGCCGCTACCGGATCTATCCCATCCTCGGCGGCGCCGCCCTCACCGCCGGCATGCTCGTGCTACTCGTCCTGCAACCCGGCACCAACCTGGCACTCGCCTCGGGGCTCACTCTGATCAGTGGCATGGGAGTGGGCCTGCTGATGCAGAGCACCACGATCATCACCGTCAACAGCGCCGAGCCGCGTGACATGGGAGCGGCCAGTGGCTCGGTCACCCTGTGGCACACCATGGGGGCCTCGCTGGGTGTGGCCGCGCTCGGCGCCCTGTACACCGCGCGGCTGCAGGACACGCTCATCGACCGCCTCGGCACCGAAACCGGCAACCGGATCGTCTCCGGCCAGCTGACGGCACAGGCACTCCAGCGGTTCCCGGCACCCGTGCGGGAAGCGGCGCACCTCGCCGTCTCCAGCGGCATCCATGCCATGGCCCTCGGCGCGGCCGCACTGGGAGTCATCGCGTTCGCGCTCTCCTGGTTCATCCGCGAGGTCCCGCTACGCGACCGGACCCCCGCCGAGCCCGCCACCGCGGCAGCGTGAGGGCCCGCATGCCGAACAGACGACAGAGCGTGCACGCCCAGATCGTCCTGGACGTCATCTGCGCGCACTCCTACCTCGGCTACAGCCGCTTCATCCGCGCGGCAGACCGGCTCCGGAGCGAGGGCGTCGAGGTGACGGCCCAGTTCCTGCCCTTCGAACTCGCCCCTGGCGCCTCCACCGAAGGGCAGCCGCTGCTCGCCGTCCTGGAGCAGACCTTCGGTCCCGAGGCCGCCGCCGGCACGGCGACCTTCGCCGCGCGCGCGGCACTGGAGGGCCTGCGGTTCGAGTACGGCAAAGCCATCGCCACCGGCACCTTCGAGGCGCACCGGCTCATCGCGAGCGCCGCCCTCCAGCACAAGGCCGAGCCGATGGTGGAACGCCTCTTCCGCGCGCACTTCACCGACGGGCTGCACATCGGCGACCCCGGCACCCTAGCCCGGCTGGCCGCCGAGGTCGGTGTCGTCATGGACGGCGTGCCGACCGGCGAACTGCACGCCCAGCTCGACTGGGTACGCCGGCTCGGCATCACCGGCGTACCGGTCTTCCTGATTCAGGCACTGCCCCCGCTGACTGGATCCCAGAGCGAGAACACGCTGTTCGTGGCCCTGAAAGAGGCCGCGCAGATGAATGGAGCACACCATGTCCGATAGGCAGCTGAGGCTGGCCGTCATCGTCGGCAGTGTCCGCGAGGGCCGCATCGGCTCGACCGTGGCCACCTGGTTCGCCGGCGAGGCGGCGCAACGCGCTGACATCGAGGTCGATGTGATCGATCTGGCGGAGGTGCAACTGGGTGCGGCCGCTCCGTCCATGTCGCCGTCGGAGCAGGTGCTGGCGGCTCTGAGCGGTCTGACGCCGCGGCTGGATGCGGCCGATGGGTTCGTGGTGGTGACCCCGGAGTACAACCACAGCTACCCGGCGGCCTTGAAGAACGCGATCGACTGGCACAACGCGCAGTTCCACGCCAAGCCGGTGGCGTTCGTGTCCTACGGCGGCCTGTCGGGAGGCCTGCGGGCGGTGGAGCATCTGCGCGCGGTCTTCGCCGAGCTGCACGCCGTCACCACGCGAGACACGATCAGCTTCCACGGCGTGTGGGAGTGCTTCGGCAGCGATGGACAGCCCAAGGACCAGCATGGGCCCGCCATGGCCGCCAAGACCCTCCTGGACCAGGTGACGTGGTGGGCGCGCGTGCTGCGGGACGCCAAGGCCACCACCCCCTACACCGTTTAACAGAAAGGCATGATCATGACGACATTGACCGGCAAGACAGCGCTGGTGACCGGCGCGAGCAGGGGAATCGGCCGGGCCATCGCCACCCGGCTGGCACGACAGGGCGCCCGGGTCGCGGTGCACTACGGCAGCAACCACACGGCCGCCAAGGACGCGGTCTCGGCCATCGAAGCGGCAGGCGGGCAGGCCTTCGCCGTCCAGGCCGAGCTGGGCGTGCCCGGAGACGCCGAAGCACTGTGGGCCGCGTTCGACGCGCACGCCGACGGCCTGGACATCCTGGTCAACAACGCGGGAATCCTCGGCGGCCAGGCCGAGATCGACGGCGTGACCCGGGAGGGCTTCGAGCGGCTGTTCGCGGTCAACACCACGGCCCCGTTCTTCATCACCAGGCTCGGCCTGCCGCGGCTGCGAGACGGCGGCCGGATCATCACGATCGGTACAATGCTGACGCGAGGCATGGTCATGCCCGGGGCGATCGACTATGCCATGTCCAAGGCGGCACTCGACGTGCTCACCTCGACGCTCGCCAAGCAACTGGGGCCACGCGGCATCACCGTCAACACCGTGGCGCCCGGGGTCATCGACACCGACATGCACCAGGGCCGCCTGGTCGGCGAGGCGCTGGCCTGGCTGTCATCCCTGTCGCCGCTGGGCCGGCTGGGCACGCCGGAGGACGTCGCCGACACGGTGGCCTTCCTGGCCTCGGACGACAGCCGGTACGTGACCGGGCACCACCTGGACGTCTCCGGCGGGACGCTCGTGTAGCCAGCGCGCCGCCAGGAGAATCAGGCACGCGTCAGGAGCGGCAGCAACGCCGGAGGCGTCCTACCGAGGCGCCTCCGGCGGGGTCGTGACTGGCGGCGGCCGGCGCGTTCGTCGTGGTGACACCGGAGTACGACCACAGCTGAAAGCTGACGCCGTGCAGCTGTGCGGTTTGTGCGGCGAGCCCTTGTCACAGGTCTTCAACGTAGGCGGCGGCGATGTCCTCGGGAGGAGTTCTCGGGCGGTGATCGCCGAGACGCGCTCGTGCCCGAGCCCGGAGCTGATCCCGGCGCGCCGCGCTCTCCGGACAGGCCCACGACCTTTCGTGGAAGTAAATTTGCGGCGGGTCCTGCCCCTCGGCCGAAATGGCCGAGTTCGATGCCATTGCCTGGAGTGCTCAACACGGGTGAGTCGGCGCTGCATGTTGGTGGGCATGACAGTGGTCGGCCGCGGAGGCTGCGACTAGGCACGCCAGGCCGGGCAAGCAACCCCGTAGGCCAGCTTCGTCCCCGACGCGGTCGTCGATCGGTTGTGCCTGCCCGGCCCTGGGACGCGCAGGTGGATCGGCCACGCCGAGCTGGGCGAGCTCGGCGTGGCCCGGTTCGCGCTCACCCTGAGGTACGAGCGCAAGGAGTTCACCCTCAACAGGCGTTACCCTGCGGTGCTCGGCCGCGTCTACTGAGCCGGCTTGGCCTGTCCGCTGCAGAACACGTCCTTGGCGAGCGTGTCGACCAGCTTCTGGAAGTCGGCCGCCGCCGGTCCCCTGGTGGCTTCGTCCACCCAGGTCACCGAGCCGGTCACGGTCGTCTTGCCGTCGGGCGAGCTGTACATCAGCGTCCCGTAGCCGTGTGGGGGGCTGCCGTTGTGCTGGTAGACGGTGCCGCAGCCGGGGCCCAGGTCTTGCACGAACAGCCCGAGGCCGTAGCCCATCTTGGGGTGCGGTGTGCGCATCTCGGCGAGCAGCGCGTCGGGCAGGAGTCGGCCGCCGTTCAGCGCGGAGATGAAGGTGTGCAGGTCCTGGGTGGTGGAGATCAGGTCACCGGCACCGGCCAGCAGGGAGAGGTTCTGGCGGCTGATGTCGGCTACCTGCTTCTTGCCGGCGGCGTCCTGGTAGCGGTAGTAGCCGTGGGCGTGCGGGCCGGGCAGCCGCGTCCGGTCGCCCGCCACCATGGTGCCCTTCAGACCGAGCGGGCGCACGATGCGTCGCTGCAGTTCCTCGGCGTAGGTGCGGCCGGTGACCTGCTCGATCAGCAGCGCGGCGAGGCTGTAGTTGGTGTTGGCGTAGCTCTGGTCGGTGCCCGGGGTAAACCGGGCCGGCTTGGCCAGCGCCAGCCGGACCAACTCTTCGGGCTGGTAGCTGCGGAACCGGTTGTCCAGCCAGTCCTTGCCCGCGGCGGAGATGCCCGGCACCCACGTCCCGTCGGGGTCGAAGTCGCCGGTGTAGTTGAACAAGCCGCTGGTGTGCCGCAGCAGCATCCGCACGGTGATCCGCCCGTCCAGGCCGAGCTCGGGCAGGTAGCCGGCCACCGGGGCATCCAGCCCGAGCTTGCCCTCGGCCACCAGTTGCAGCACCGCGGTCGCGACGAAGGTCTTGATGACGCTGCCCGTCCAGAACCGCCCGTTCGTGGGCGGCTTGGCAGCCGCGCCCAGCTTGCGCACTCCGGCGCTGCCGGCCCACTCGCCCCGCTCATCGTGCACGCGCAACTGCACCCCGGTGAAACCGGCATCGACGAACGCCTGCATGGCCTTCCGCAGGTCGGGGCGGTCCTGCCCGGCAGCGGCCGCCGGCACGGTCACGCTGCTGGCCGCGGTGGCCGGCCCGGGGGTGGCCGTTGCGGCCAGCAGCGCGGCCGACAGCGCCGTGACGGTTACGCGCCGCAGGACCTTGGTCGCCGGTAGGGGTTGGGTCTTCATGGTTCCTCGTCTTCAGTGTCGTGCTCACGGCGAACAGTTCGCCGGGCAATGCGGGAGTGGGGAGGCCGGTAGGCGGCCGGGTGTCCCGTCAGCTCGCCGCCCGGCACGTCCCGGGCGTGGTTGTGGTGCTCGGCCGCGGCTATTGAGCCGGTACGGGCTATTCGGTGCCGAAGACCTCGGCGACCAGGCGCTGGGTGGCCTGCTGGAAGGCCGCTCCCAAGGACATGGTGGCGTCGTCGACGTAGTTGAGCGTGGCGGTCAGGGTCTTGCTGCCGTCGGGGGTGCTGTACAGCAGCGCGGCGTGGCCGGCCATGCCGCCGTTGTGGGTGATGACGGTGCCGCCGCCCGGTGTCTCCTGCACGAACACGCCCAGCCCGTAGCCGGCCTTGGACTCCGGCGTGCACATCTCGGCCAGCAGTTCGGCCGGCAGGAGCTTGCCGCCGACCAACGCGGAGATGAACGTGTGCAGGTCCCGGGTGGTCGAGATCATGTCGCCGCCGCTGGAGATCCAGGAGGGGTTCTGGCGGGTGACGTCGACCGTCCGGGTCTGGCCGTCCTCCTCATAGCGGTAGTAGGCGTGGGCGTGCGGGGCGGGGATGTCCGTCTCGCTGGTCGGCTGAATGGTGCCCGTCAGGCCGAGCGGCCCGAGGATCAGCCGGTGCATCTCCTCGGCCACCGGGCGGCCGGTGACCTTCTCGATCAGCAGCCTGGCCAGCACGTAGTTGGTGTTGGCGTAGCTCCAGTCCGTGCCCGGCTCGAACCGCGCCGGCTTGGACAGCGCCAGCCGGACCAGCTCTTCGGGCTGGTAGTTGTGGAAGCGGTTGTCCACCCATTCCTTGCCGGCCATGGTGGCGGGGATGCCCGGCACGAACGTGCCGTCCTCGAAGACCTCGCCGGTGAAGTTGAACACCCCGCTGGTGTGCTGCAGCAGCATCCGCACCGTGATCCGCCGGTCCAGCCCGAGCTCGGGCAGGTAGTCGTCCACCGGGGTGTCGAGCCCGATGCGGCCCTCGGCCACCAGTTGCAGCACCACGGTGGCGGTGAACGTCTTGGTGTTGCTGCCGATCCGGACGTGTCCGTCGACCGGCGGAGCTTCGATCCCGCCCAGCTCGGCCACCCCGGCGCTGCCGGTCCACTCCCCCCGCTCGTCGTGCACGCGCAGCGACACCCCGGTGAAACCGGAATCGGCCATCTCCTGAATGACCTTCTGCAGCTCCGGGCGGTCCTGCCCGGCTGCGGCCGAGACGACGTCGAGGGCTTCGGTGATCTTGCGGGCCATCTCCGCCATGGTGGGGCCGGGCTCGCCATGCTGAGGCCGGGTGGAGGCCTCGACGGCGACGAGGACGGTGCGGCGGAAATTGTCGGCCTCGGCCGAATCACGCTCCTGAAGCAAGCTGATGGACGCGGTCAGCGCGGGCAGCACCTGGTCCGCCAGTTCCGCCACCGTCTTGCCGTACTTCACGCCCGTGGGCGCCTTGGCCAGCACGTGCCCGACCGGCCCGGTCGCGGAGATCAGGGCGATGGAGCCCTCGGTGGCGGCCTTGTGCGCCGAGCCGGCGGCGCCGGCGGCGGACATCAGCGAGACGGCGCCCCACGCGGCGGTGCGCAGGGTGAGCTTGTCCTGCTCGGAAAAGGTGATCGACATGGTGATGCACTCCTTCAGAAATCGTTAGTCAGGTGAACGGACGGACGCTGGTGTCATCCACCATCGCCGACCGCGCTGTAGCGGGCTGTCCCCACGCTGACGCGGCCGCTGACACGGCCCGGGAGTCAGTGCGTGATGGGGCTGATCCACTCGGTGAGCTGGATCTTCACGCCGTTGGGGTCGACGAGTTGCATCAGCAGCTCACCCACGGCTCCCGCCGGAGCGGGATGGTGATGGGGGCGCCTTCGCCGCGCAGCCGCTCGTACTCGGCGGCGAGGCCGGTTGCCGTGAACACCACGATCAGGTCCGCCAGCCCCTGTCCCGGCTGCCATCGCTCGAGGTCGCGCTCGACCAGGACCAGGTCGACGGCCCCGTCGTCACGGCCCAGCGCGATGAACTCCTCGCCGGCCAGGATCTCGCGGAAGCCGAGATGGATGGTGAAGAACCGGCTGGAAGCGGGCGGGTCGGCGACGGTCAGGGACACGGCGGAAGAGGCGATGTTCACGTCACAGCACCAGAAAATGACATATCCCGCTCTACCTCCCTATGAGCGTGTGCTTGGGATGGACCAAGCATCACGTCGGGCCGTACCGCGAATCAACGGCGGTGACCGCAACGATCGTTAACCGCTGGTTGACGGTCTCAACACGGCAGTGGTCCCACGTCACGGGCCACGCCGGCGAGGGCGCGGATGAGGTCGTTCTCCGCATCGCCGCCACACCAGCGCGTACGGCAGCGGCTTCATGTCGGTGACGGGCAGGTAGAGGCGGATCCCTGCTGGCCGCAGTCGCGTGATCAGGAGGCGTCCGGCGTCGTCCACTCGACGAACTGGACCACGACACCGTTGGGATCGGCGATCTGGAAGAGCCGCTCGCCCCAGGGCTCCTCGCGCAGCGGCATGGTGATCTTCACGCCCTCGGTGCGCAGCCGCTTCTCCTCGTCCTGGATGTCGGCGGTGGTGAAGGCGAGGATCAGGCCGGAGGCGTGCTGGTCGCGCTGGTCGGCCGGCAGCACCTGGTTGCCGCGGGCGAGCAGGACGATGTCGACGGCCGCATCCTGGCGTGTCAGGGAGGCGAAGCCGTCGGCGGCGGCCTGCTCGGTGTAGCCGAGGTGGGTGGTGAAGAACTGCTGGGAGGCGGCGACGTCGTCGACGGTGAGCGAGACGGTGGAGGCGGTGATCTGCAAGGTGTTTCTCCTCAGTGGTTTCCGGGAGGGGGAGTTGGGGGTGCCGGTCGGGTGCGGGTCAGTAGCCGGAGCGGCGCGGCAGATTGCAGACCGGCGAGGGAACCCGTCGGGCGCGTGCGGGGGGCGCCTGGACGGGCGGGCGCCGGTCGCCGCGGGGCGGTGCGGGGGTGCGGCCGTCGCGCTCGGCCGGGGTCGGACCTGACGGCCGGAATGCGGAGGGGCGTGAGGCGGGGTTCGGCATCGGCACTTCAGTTCGGTCCTCTCGTAAAAATCTTGCGACGGACGTAAACTTACCCCGGATCCCTCAGGGGTGTCAACATAAAAGTGCTACGGATATAAGATTGCTCCATGACTACTGACGCCACCTCGTCCGCACCCCCTGCCGGCCTGCGGGAATCGAAGAAGCAGGAGACCCGGCAGCTCATCTCCGACCACGCCACCCGCCTCTTCTTCGCCCAGGGCTTCGAGCCGACCACCATCGCCGAGATCGCCGCCTCCGCGAGGGTCGCCAAGAAGACGGTGACCAACTACTTCCCGCGCAAGGAAGACCTGGCCCTGGACCACCAGGACGCCTTCATCGCCTCCCTGGCCCGCACCGTGACCGACCGCCAGGCCGGTGAGTCGGCCCTGACGGCACTGCGCCGCGCCTTCAGCGACGCGGCCGCGGCCACCGAACCGGTCGCCGGGTTCTCCGGCCCCGACTTCGCCCGCATGATCGCCACCAGCCCCACCCTCTCCGCCCGCCTGCGCGACCTGCACGACCTGCGCGAGGCAGCCCTGGCCGACGCCCTGGCCGAGGCCACCGGCGCAACCCGCGACGACATCACCCCCCGCGCCGCTGCCGCCCTGCTCGGCGCTGTGCACCGCACCCTGTTCCAGCGCATTCAGGAACTCACCCTCGCTGGCCAGGACAACGCCCGGATCTCCGCCACCGTCACCGCGGAGGCGGACAGCGCCTTCGGCATGCTGGAGCCCTCGCTCGCCGACTACGCCGCGTCGTGATCCGAGCGTCGCTCGTCGGTGCCCCGGCGGCACCCGGCTGACCGCCCGGTCGACGCGTGCGCCACCGGGCTGGCCGGGCGTCCGGCCGGGTCCAGCTTCCTGAAGGCGGCGGTGTGGAGCGCGGGCATCGCCCTGGTCAGTTATCTGTGGGCACGCAGGCTCTACAACCGGTGAGGTTAGACGTGTTCAAACGCATTCTTCCGGCACTTGGCCTGCTGGTTCTCGCGCCGCTGGTCGGCGAGTATCTGCTGGGCAACATCGCCATCAACGCCCTACCGATGATCATCGGGCTGATTCCGCTCTATGGCGGTGGCGCGCTGCTGATCCGTGAGGTCGCCCGCCGATGGCGGCTGGGGTGGCCGGGGGTCATCCTGCTCGGGCTCGCCTATGCCGTGATCGAGGAGGGCCTGCTCACCCGTTCGCTGTTCGATCCCGACTATGTCGGGCCAAGGTCGGCCTCACCGTGTCAGCCGTCCTGTTCCTGCTAGGCGGCGCGGTGCCCATCGCCATGGCAGGTGCGGCCATCTACCCGTTGTCGGCCGCTCAGATCACCTGGACGCTGATCACGGTCGTCGCCCTGATCATCGCCGCGTTCCTGTCCGTTCGATTCCGCCGCCCCCTCCTCCCGGCCACGCCGCCCAGCCCGTGGACCGTCTTCGCGATCACCATCGCGGCCGGGCTGGCGTTCTGGCTCCCCAGTTTGCTCGCCATGGTGGGGATCAAGCTGGAGTCCATCGTGCCCGCGTGGATCACGGTCGGCTTCTACCTCACGCTCTACGCCACGATGACGCTGCTCATCCTGAGCTGGTCCCGGTGCATGGGCTGGGGACCCTGGCACAGGTTCGCCCTGGGCGCTGCCGGCCTGGTCGCCTATGCGTGGCACGGCTTCCCTCAGCCGCCGAGTTCCACTCTCCTGGCCGCTGCGCGACTTGGGCACGTTATCCGGTACATCGCGCCCGGACGCTGTACCGACGTGGCGACCGGCATGAGGGCGGCACCGAAGATCACCGCGTTGCGCGGCGGCAGGTCACCTCTCGCCGCGGCCGCCTTCCTGGCCATGCCGCGACGCAGCCAACGCGCCTACGCCTCAGCCATGGCCCGCCTTCGCCGAACACCCGGGCACGCCTTCGGCGCAACATGCCTTCAGAGCCGGTCAACGTGCCTTACGTGCCTGACAAGATCATATCGCTCTGACCTGCGAGAAGAGGTCAAGAACCTAAGATAACGATCGCTACCCCACCCGCGACGAAGTCGTCGCCTACCTGCAGCGCTACGCCGACAGCCTGGACGCCGAGATCCGCACCGGCGTCCGTGTCACCGCGGTCGAGGCCGACGGCGCGGGCGGCTTCCTGGTGCACGCCGCCGCCGGGGAGACGCTGCGCGTCATGGGCGTGATCGCGGCCAGCGGCTCGTTCGGCAACCCCTACATCCCCGCCCTGCCCGGCCAGGACGGCTACACCGGACAAGCCCTGCACGTGGCCGGCTACCGCAGCCCCAAGCACTACGCCGGGCAACGCGTCGTGGTGGTCGGCGGCGGCAACTCCGCCGTCCAGACGGGAATTCCGGCCATGGGTGGATCTTGAGCGCTCTGGCCTGCTGCAACGTCGAGGGGGTTCGAGCTCCGCCGTACGACTCGGGGCCAGCCGTACTTCCGCGGTCACGAACATGATCGACCGTTGGCCGCTTGTGCTCGTAGCTCGGCTCGACCCCTTGCGGGCCGGGCCGCCGGTCTTGTCTATGCTCAAGCCCATGGCACTGGAATGGGAACAGATCATCGTCGACTCCGCCGACCCTGTCGCTCTCGGGCGCTGGTGGGCCGAGGCTCTCGGCTGGGTTGTGGTCGACGAATCTGAGGAGATCATCGAGATCCGGCCTGAGCCGGACCGGATGCCGGGGCTGCTCTTCGTGCCTGTCCCCGAGGGCAAGACGTCGAAGAACCGGCTCCACCCCGACTTCCGCCCCGACGACCAGGTGGCCGAGGTCGCCCGGCTGCTCTCCCTCGGTGCCCGGCGCCTCGACACCGTGCAGGACGAGCAGCACTGGGTGACCCTCCTCGACCCGGAAGGCAACGAGTTCTGCGTCCTGAGTGAGCGGAAGAGCTGAGCGGAAGCACTGGCGGAAGAGCTGGCGGAAAGCACTGAGCGGAGGCCGGGCAGTTATTCGGGGCCCCGACGTCCCACGCAGCAACACGGACAGAATTGACCCGGAAGCCGGATAGCGGTGGCGCGGCGCGTTCCCGCTCGCGCGCCACCAGCCGGGTCAGCGTACTGATCCCGGGCAGCAGCACGTCGTTCTCGCCGCAGCCAGCGCACCGCGTACTGGAAGCACGCAGTCGGGCCGTCGCTGGTGTTCCAGGCGTGCGCCCGCACCTTGCCCGCCAGCTCTGCCTCACCGGAGGCGAAGTCCTTCAGCCCGAACGCCTTGGCGATCTCCCAGGTGTGCTCCAGCCGCGTCTTGTCCCGCTCGGTGTAACGCTTCACGCAGGACGGATCCTCGATCCCCAACTGGGCGGCGACGACGTCCAAGACCTCGTTCGGCAACCTCCAGCGGATCAGCCAGGAAGCACCCCAGGTAGCGAACGGTCACGAGCTGGAGAGCGAAGCCGCACCTGATGTGCCGGCCTCGATGCCCCTTGATGAGGGCCAGGTCCTCATTGTCGAGGAAGAAGATCTTCTCCATCTCAGCCCGGGAGGGCGGACCGTCGTAACGGCCGTACTTCGCCGCTTCTGAGTCGCTCAGGAAGTCGACAGGCATGCACGCAACGTACGACCCAAAAGACACAGCGTCATCAGAGCAACACAACCGTTACCAACCGCTACTTACCGTCACACGGCGTAGATCAAAGTCGCGCTGTGAGATCGACCGGAATTGGGCGCGAGCCTCCTCTGCAACCGGGAGATAGCAGGGGCTCACCGACCAGCGGGAACCCCGTTAACGCCGGATTCCGTTCCAAATCTCTCTGCCCCCCGAGCCATCGCCCGCCAACTCGGGATGAGCCACAACACCGTGATCCGCTACGCGCATGCCGCCTCACCCGAGGAACTGTTGTGGGGGGCAAATGGACCAACTTGGCTACCGCGGCAGCTACGCCGCGCTCAGCGACTACCTACGACCCCTGCGCGCGCCGCGTCCTGTCGCCCCGCCGTCCATCGTGACGGTCTCCGACTGCGGGGTGAGGGACATCAGGTGTCGCGGGTGGCGACGATCTGGATGGCGATCCTGAGATGCCTGGCGGCCATACCGCGACCTTTCGTCAGACCGAAGGCGTAGCGGTCGATCGTGGCCGTGGCCTCGGCCGTAAGGAGGGTATCGGTGCTTGTCACGGAGAGGAAGGTCAGGCTGAGTGGCCGACCGACCTCCCGCACGGTCAGGTGCCCGTGCAACGCCGTCGGTGCTTGCCCTTGATCGGGCAGCCCCCCTCGAAAGGACATCGTCGGGTAGGTGTGCACGTCGAGGAAGTCCGCCGCACGCACGTGCCGATCGCGCATCCGCAGTCCGCTGGTGAAGGTGCCCGTGGGAATCTCCACCACGACGGACGAGTCCTCCAGCGGGTCCTGGACGCTGATCGCCCCCCTTCCGATCATGAACGTCCCGCGCACCGGAAGCAGCCCGAACAGGGCGCGGGTCCTGAACCGGATTGTGGATCTGCCGGGGTCTATGAGGTAGTCACCCACGATCGGGGATGGTTGCCGGCCGGCCGGGACAGGAGAGCTGGTGCGCTGCTCAGCCGAGTACGGGGCCTGTCTGGTGTTGGACCTCGTACAAAGGGCTTGATCTGGTCTTCTTGGCCCGGCTTTCATATTGTTCGTCTCCTGTGTCTACTGATGGGGCGGATGTTCGGCGGACCAGGTCTGTTCCCGGCGTCACACAACAAGTGGACCTGCCCCGCCAACGCGAGCAACGGCCGGTCTCGACGAAGATCCGCGAACAACGCTCCGGCTGACCTGGGAGAACCCACGGGGGACATCGGCGCAGCCCAGCGAACTGCTCGAACTTGGGCGCCGGGTAGGGAAGGGGCAGTTGCCGTGTCCTGGCGACGGCCGGTGCGAGGAACGGCCGCCGGGGCCGCACTGCCCTGGCGCCGTTCCTCACCATAGAAGGGGGCGTCCCATGGCCGAGGCGGGTGTCGCCGTGGTTACGACGGTGAACTTCCGGGGGATTCTCCGCAGCCATACGCAGGATGAGGGCCTTGACCGCAGCCGAGGTAGATGGCATTCGGGACGGCGGCGTTGCTGTAGTCCCCCCGTTCGCCACGAGTTTGGAGTGTCAGGCCAGCAACGTGGCTGCGGTTGTCAGGAACATCTTCCCTGCTGGGGGGCGGGGCCAGGTGCGAGAGGGTCGCCGGCCACAGCGGTCGGCTGGACAAGAGGTCCCAGGGGTCCGGACCGACCGCTCTGCCCTCTCGGCCCTTCCGCCGCATCCGGCGAAGGGCTCTGCACCGGGAGCGATTCGAGTTCTTGATCCCCACGGGTTAGAGCGAGCGACGAAGGGCGTCGATCGTCGTTTCCGGTGAAGTGTTGAAGCAGAACCGGATTCCGGGAGCCGCCACCGCCAGAACGTTGATCAGCCGTTCGAACAGGAGGGTGTGCTCAGGTGCCATCCGCACCCCACCTCCGATCATGACCACGCTGAAGGGGCCCTCGGACAGCCGTTCGCGGACGGTATTCTCCGCTGCGTCCGGGTCGCTGCCGATCAGACACGACACCGCGTCGAAACCCGCCGCCCGCAGAGCCGCGTGGCCCTGCTCGATCCGTGCGGTGAGCGTCGCCTCATCGAGGCCCGGATGCTTGGTGTAGTCGATCGCATTCGGGTGCAGCCCGATCGTCAGAATCGTTGCCATCTTCGCTCCTACCACGGGATGGGACCGTTGCGGTCGAAGAAACCTCCGGTCGGTCCGCCGGGGTCCAAGGTAGCCAACCTGATGATCGCGGTGGCCCCCTCGGCGACGGTGTCGGTGCCCATGTGATGGTTCATGTCGGTGGCGGGGAAGCCCGGATCCGCGGCGTTGACCTTGAACCCGGGCAGCGCTCGGGCGTACTGGGAAACGATCATGTTGAGCGCCGTCTTCGACGAGGCGTAGTCCAAGCTCAGGAAGCCGAACTCAGGGCGGGCGGGGTCACCGGCGTGGGCCAGCGAGGCGAGACCGCTGGACACCATGACGATCCGGGGCTGCTGCGAACCGCGGAGCATCGGCAGGAACGCGTGGGTGACCCGCACCTGACCGAACACGTTCACCTCATACAGCGCGCGTAGCGCGTCGGCGTCCATGTCGGCCGGATCCAGCAACGGGCCGCCGACTCCGGCGTTGTTGACCAGCACGTCCAGGCGGTCCAGCCGCCCGGCGACGGCCTTCACGGCCGCCGACACGGACTCGTCCGAGGTCACGTCGAGTTCGACGAACTCCACATCGAGCCCCTCACCCGCCAGCGTGCCGGCGGCCCGGAGACCGCGTTCCCGGTCCCGCGCCGCCAGGAAGACCTGCCATCCCCGGCCGGCCAACTGGCGGACGGTCTCCTGGCCCAGCCCCTTGTTCGCTCCGGTGACCAACGCCACCGTCCTCATCTCTGTCATGAGCCGATCATCGGTGCAAGCGCTCCAGGCCCACCAGGACCGCTGAGGCATAGGACCTGCGGTACCACCCGGCCGAAGCGATCTACGGGCATGATTGAACAGTGAACCGCGCCGGACTCGCCGAAATACTCCGCACAGCCCGGGCTCGGGTGCGGCCGCAGGACGTCGGACTGCCGGCGGGGACGCGCCGCCAGGTGCCGGGTCTGCGCCGGGAGGAACTGGCCATGCTCGCGGGCCTGAGCGTCGATTACGTGGTCCGGCTGGAGCAGGGGCGCGGGCCGCGGCCCTCGAGTCAGGTCATCGCCGCGTTGGCCCAGGCCCTGCGGCTCGGCGACGACGATCGCGACCTGGTGTTCCGGCTCGCCGGCCACGAGCCGCCACGGGCCGGGCGCATCGCGATGGTCGTACGGCCGAGCGTGCTTCGGCTGCTGGACCGTATGGCGGATCTGCCCGTGCTGGTGCTGTCGGCCAAGGGCGACGTGCTGGCCTGGAACCCTCTCGGGGCGGCGCTTCAAGGCGACATGTCCGCGTGGCCGCGGCGGCAACGCAACCTCATCTGGCAGCGTTTTCTCGGTAGCAGCCGCTGCCAGGTCGCCGCAGGCCCGGACGAGGACGACGCGGCCGCCCGCGCCTCGGTCGGCACGCTGCGCGCCGCACAGGCCCGTTACCCCAATGACCCCGACCTGATCCGGATGATCGCGGAACTACGCCGTGGCAACGGGCGATTCGACGAGCTGTGGCGGGAGGGGCACTCCTCCCCTTGGCGTACCGCGACCAAGACCATCAGCCATCCCGGACTGGGTACGATCACGCTCGACTGCGACACCCTCCTGCTCCCGGACAGCAGCCAGACCGTGCTCGTGTACTCCGCCGAACCGGGAACCCCCGAAGCGACGGCCCTCGACATGCTACGGGTGATCGGGCTCCAGCAGGTGTGAGGCAGACGGTTCCGCCGAACGGTTCACCGCCTGGATCGCCCTACAGAATTACCGAATTGTTCTGATAGGGGTCAAGGCGGCCGCTGACGTGCCGCCGGCCGGGCATGCGGCTCTGCGGCCGGTTCCGGCCCCTACCACCCCACCGCGCGTCGGCCTCTGGGGAGGATCGGACCGGATTTTGGCGGTAGCACTCTCTGTGACATGGCGTCCTCCTCCCGAACGTGTTCCCAGCCGCCAACTAGCGGCGCGATCCTGTCTTCGGAAGTGCCGGGCTGGGTTTTCGCCTCTCAGCTGTGCGTGTTCTCGGAAGTCGTGGCCGTCTCCGCTTCCGAGAACCAACTTTCTCGGAAGTCCCGTGACCTGCGCAGATCGGCTCACCTTGGGGCTGGGGACACGTTCGGGAGGAGGACGCCGACTCTGTCGTGGAGGGGCCCTCGTCGACTGGTCAGCCCACCTCGTGCGACAACGAGGCCGGGTTCAGGCGGATCAGGGTGATGCCGTACGCGACGATCCAGGCGACCCACATCAGCCAGCCGACGAGGCCAAGGAGACCGAGGGGGCCGGCGTGGTCGATGACCAGGGGGGTGAGGGTGGCCGAGCCGAACAGCAGCGCGGCCGATGCCAGCCCCAGGGCGCCGTGCCAGGGCCGGATGAGAGCGGCGCGCAGTCCGGCGACGGACAGGCCGAGGAGGGCCAGTGCCAGGAAGGTGCCGTTGAGGGTGAACAGCGCGTCGTGCAGGACCCACAGCCCTGCGGTCGTGGCGCTGTCGCGCGCGGCCGTCGAGGTGAGCGCGAGGCGGGTCGCGATGACCGCGGCGAAGGTGGCGTTCTGCAGTGCCAGGCCGGTGAATCCGAGCAGTGACCACGCTTCGCCCCGGCCGCGTTCGAAGCGCCGCAGCGCGGAGACCGCGCCCGCGCCGAACAAGGTGGCCAGGAGCCAGGCGGCGGGAGTGAGCGCGGACGCGATGGCCACGATATCGCCCTCGGTGCCGAAGAACGCGGTGACCTCGCCGATCTCGGCACCTGTGAGTGGCAGGCCGGCAGGCACCATGATCGCGTTGGCGAGGACGATCGTGATGGCGAAGCCTAGGGCGGCGATGCCGGTGATTCGAGAGAAGCCCATGGTTGCCTCCGTATTCATATTTGACGTGGTAGGGGCGAGCACCTGCCTTGAATTGCCGCAGGTCGGGACAACGGGCTGTGGTGCTGGCGGGGCCGGTACGGCGCGCTGGAACTTGGTGGGGCGTCTTCAGGCAGACCCGCACGCGCGCTCGTGGCTGCCGCGGCGCGCTGATCAGGCGGTGCCTGCCGCGCAGACCAGGACGAAACCGATCAGCAGCAGCCAGGAGCGCACGCCCTGGAAGAACTCCCAGCGGCGGCGGGTCCGTTCCCATCCGGCGGGCGGGTTCGCCGGGTCCCAGCGTCCGGTGGCGATGTTGATCGGGACGTTGACGGTGACGGTGAACCCCACCGCGACGGCGAACGCGACCACCGCGGACCAGGCGAGCCACCCGGGCCCGCTGCCCTCGATCGCGACGGCCACCGCGAGCACCACGCACAGCGTCATCCCGACCGGCATGACCCGCCCGAACGTCTTGAGCAGGCCCTTCTCGACGGTGATGCGTTCGGTGCCGGGCAGGTGGCGCAGCACAGGATGGACGAAGGCATAGGAGCCGAACTCGGAACAGGCGACGAAACCGGTGACGGCCAGCGTGACGAAGACGAGCAGGTTCACGGCGACTCCGCGGGTAGTGGCCCCGGCGGCGACGCGGCTCGCACGGCGGTCAATGCCGTCTCGATCAGCGCATCGGGCTCGGGCCATGGCATGTCGGGTTTGGTGATGCGCAGGTCGATGGCGCCGTGCAGGGAAGCCCACAGCTCGGTGGCCAGCACGAACGCCGCATCGCGGCGGGCGGGCGACAGGCACGCGCTGACCGCATCGACCAGTACTTTGTAGGAGGCCGCGCCGGGATGCGCAGCGCCGGGTTCGAGCCCCAGCCCGGCCGGGCCGGCGTTCATGGCGCTGAACAGCACCCGGTAGTGCCCCGGCTGCTCCAGACCGCTCCGGACGTACGCCTTGGCGATCGCCTCGAGCCGCGCGACGGGGTCGCTGGCAGCGGACACGGCGGCGCTTTCGAGCTGTTCGGTGAACTCGGCGAACCGCTCGGCGATGACAACACGCAGCAACGTCTCCTTGTCCGGGAAGTGCCGGTAGACCGAGGGTGCGGTGACGCCTGCGGCGGCGGCGACGGCCCGCATGGTGAGCGCGTCGGCGTCGCCGAGCTGCGCCAGCAGGTCGGCGGCCACCTGGACCACCACTTCACGCAGCTCGTGCCCGGTGCCACGGCGCCTGCGGTGCGTTGCGGTCATGGGGTGATGGTCTCGCCGTCCAGTAGCACGCGGATCAGAACTCGGCCGCTCGCGATAGCCGCGTGTACGTCTGCGGTGTCCGGGATGCCGTCCGCGCCGACCCGGACCCGCGCCCAGCGCCCGTACGCGCGCTGGTCACGCACGAGTGCGGTGAGCGCCTCGGCCACAACAGTGGGCTCGCGCACCGCCTCGGCCGTCGCCGCGACCCGGCGGCCCCGCAGCCGCAGCTCTACCGGCACCCCGCCGTCGAAGTTGCGCCACCACCCCCCCTTCGTGGTGATCAGCAGCTCGCGGTCACGCTGGAGGTAGTTGACGGGGGTGACGTAGCGGACGCCGCTGCGGCGCCCGGTGAAGCTCAGCAGGAGACTCCTCCGGCTCATCACCGGGTGCAGCGGCGAGGACAGGATCGCGGCCGGGATCCAGTTGCGCAGCGATGGGGTGGCCATCAGACGACACCGCCGGGGCGCGGCACACCCAGCCGCCGCCCCATCTCGTCGGCCAGCGCTTGCAACGCCGCGAGCGGCCGGACGAACACCGTGAGATCCGAGATCCGCTCGTCCCGGTCCTGGCGGGCGACGAGCAGCCCGTCGGCCCGGCCGGGGTGGCCCGCGACCTGGGCGCTGAACATCAGAACCGAGGTGTCGCCGACGCCGCCGATGGTCGCCGACACCTCGATGTCGTGCAGCACCCCGTCGAGTACAGCCCCGATGACGTGAGAGGCGGCACCGGCCCCCTCGATCGGCTCGTCGTGCACCGCGACCCGCAGAGTGACGTCCTCGGCCAGCACCACGGACACGGCAGTGGCGTCCTCCGCGGCGAGCGCCCGTCCCAGTTGATCCAGCACTGCTCCCCCTCCAAGTAGGTTAACGCTTGTTATAGTAACGCACGTTAGCATACTTCTGCAGCGCGGGCCCGTGGCCGAGTCGGCCATGGCCCTCAACCAGGGCAAGTGCCTGCCGTCACCGAATCATCGTCAAGATCGCGTTCCTAGCGCCAAAACCCGGTCCGATCCTCCCCGGAGGCCAAGGTACGGCGGGAGCGACGGTTGCGGCGCCGGGTGCGTCGGGCGGCGTGGCGGTTGCGCCAGGCCGAGATCGAGCACGAGTGGGCCATCGCCTCGGCTCGTGCCGAGGGCCTACCGGTGCGGGCGGTGGCGGCCGAGGCCGGGCGTTCGCCCTCGCGCATCCAGCAGATCGCCACGGCGGCCGCGCCGCTGCCGGAGCTGGAGGCGGCGCTGGCGCAGTTGCGTCAGGCCGGGTGGCCGGCCCCGGAGGATCCTGCTGGTAGTGATGATGAGGAGTTGGACGGCCGTAACAGCATCGCCGAGCGCCTGGTCGATGAGGTGCGTTGGGTGCTGGAGTGCGCCGAATGGGTCGACCAGCTCGCCGGCGACGGGTTCCCCCCGGTGGTGAACCTGCGTCCGGCCGATGACGAGGATGCCTACCACGTCGGGGTGGACCTGGCCCGAGTGGCCGCGGTGCTGCGCCGGATCGCCTACGACATCGACGAGCTGGCCCGGGCCCGCACGGTGGCCGACCTGGACCAGGCCGCCATCATCGGCGACCGGCGCGCTGAACAGCGCCGCCGCCTGGCTGAGCCGGGTCTGTCGTATGCCGCCTTCAACCGCAGGTACCGCGAACGGGCCCGATCCGGAGCGCTGCGCCATCGCGCCCCGATGCCGCTGACGGAGGCCGACATCTGGCGGGCCTACCAGACCGAGCTGCGCGAGCGCGGCGAGCCGCACCACGATCCGTGGGGAATCAATCCCTTCGAGCGCCGCTGAACTGCGCCGCTCCCGGCCGCCGCCCCTGCAACCGCGCCCTTTCACCAGCTGAGGTGTGGGCAGATCCGAGACCGGGCGCCACGCGTACGCGCTGATCTCCTCAGCCTGAATGGTGATCGGGGTGTGCTTCGCCCAGAGGGCAAGGCGGAGGTCGGTGTGCAGATGAGCCTGCTCGTCCTTGGCCGGATTGGTGGAGCCACCACGGGATCCGCCCGACGTCCTCGTACAGGCCGATGATGACGCCCGGCCGGAGCAGCACGGTGGCCAGGGCGACGGGGCCGTCGCGTCCGAAGTATCCGCCATTGCCCTACGCGGAGGCGCCGTCGGGCTTGACGCCGAGTGTGGAGACGTTCTTGATCGTGGCGAGCCAATCGTCCATGAACTTCTCGGCGGTGTGCGCGCCGTCCGGCCCGCCGAGCAGCGGCGGCCCGTCCAACATCTGCTTCATGAGCTCATCGCTCAGCCGGACGGCCCACGGCTGCATGCAGACGTCCAGGCCGGCGGCGAAGTCTCGCGTTCTCCTCGTGAGGCTCCAGCTCGTCACCATCATCAACAGGTGCCCGGCGCCGAGTCCGTCCACGCGTGCACGCAGCGCGGCGAGCCCAGCCGTGTCCGGCATCAGCAGCGCGTACCCCCGATAGAACGCGGCGACGCCGCTCAGGTGATACAGCACCGTGCGTGCCTGCCTCAGCTCGCGGATGCCGACCGCTTGCATCTGACCCTGCGAGCGGCCAAGCCGGACCAGTTGTGGATGCTCATGAACCGGGTGGCGCCGCCTGACTGGCAGATAACTGCCGCCCTTCCGCTCATCGCGCCGTCGCGATCGGCCGGAGCCGACGACGCGTTGGGCGTGCTGGATGCGCTCCTCTCTCAGGAGGCGGTCGGGTGAACAAGCGAGACGCGGTCAGGCAGGCGATCCCGCGCGCAGGAGCGAATGCTACGCCGTGTCTTGGCGCGGCCGGTCGAGGACGGCTCATCCATGGCCGGCCTAACGTCTTATCCCGCAGGTCACGGCATCGGGGCCGACACGCTGGGCTCGTCCTTGGCGTCCTCGAACGGGCGCCTGCATCGCTCGCAGTGCACGTTGATGAAGTCGATCGTGGTGTTGGCGGGCAGCTCGAATCGGGGGTCTCGCCGCAGGCGGCGGCCACGAGCATGTCCTGGATCTGCTCGCGAGCGTTTTCCCCCGCACCGGGCCGGGGACCACCCGACCTAGGACGCTTCCCGACCAGAAAGGCACACCACCCCCGAAACAGGAAGGTCAGGTCAACAGCCGTGACCAACACCCCCGGACCCCCCGACCAGCTTCACGCACCTCCCGGACATGCAAAGCCCGGCGAGAGCGTGGCCGTCGCACGCTGGCACGCAGCCAGGAGATGCATCTGGAGCAGGCGGCCCTCGCGCGGATTGCCGACCTGGACGCCCGGGTCACCTGGAAGACGTCCGGGCGGCCTACACCGACCAGGGCGCCTCGATCGCCGCGCTCGCCCGCGCCCACGGCGTCAGCCGCGTCGCCATCCGAACCGCGCTCACCGACCTCCTCCCCAACCAGCCAGGCCCGGCCACCCCTTCATGACGACCGGACACCGCTACCGCGATCACTCGCAGCTACTTTGGGGCTGGGGACGCATTCGGGAGCGGAGGGCCTGCATCGAGCGGGCTTGCGGCCGGTTAGCCGCTTCAGTGTGGTGAGTCTGCGGCGGGTCGGGAATCGGGTGCGGGGCTCAGCAGGCCACGCCGACCCCGCACCACCAACCAAGACCGCTATGGCCGCTTCCCGATGTATCTCGGTCGTCCCCCCAGATTCGCCGAACACCACGGTCTCCACCCGAGTCAGAGGTTCGCCGCCCGCGAGCTCGAGTACATCCGCGTCCTCGACGAGTTCGACCGCGACCTCGGCAATCCAGTCTCGGACGAGGTGTTCAGAATCGACCTGCGCGCAAGACGGCCGCACCAGTGACGACCACATCGGACATGCCGAAGGCCACATCGGGAAAGGCGCTCCGGATCTATACCGTGAGCTGGTCCGGCAGCGCATCGGCGATGTTGATGACCGCGGGCAAGCCATAGCGCGTCCGCAGGGCTTCCAGCGCCTGTCCATGGGCGATGGGCGGTTGCGACCCGCTGGTGATCGTCGTGCCTACGTTGCCGAGGTGGACGATCAAGGCATGCGCCAGTGCGCGAGTCTGAGCGAAGCTGCCCGCGTAAGGCAGAGCGACCTCGTCCGCCTCGGTGACAACACCAATCTGCTGGTTGAGCAGCCAGCGCGCGAACGCCGAGTCCGCAGGCGTGATCAGCACGTGGCTGTAAATCCCGTCGTCCCCGAGCACGGCAGCGGTGGGGTCAGCCTGTGCGGCCTCGAAGTAGGCCGTCAATAGGGCTCGCTCGAACTGCTCAAAAAGTCATGATCAGGCCCTACCCGCCGCAAGGTCACCGCCACCCGCGCCCCAGGTCAAAACAGCCGTACGGTCCGAACTCCGAAGTCCCCGACCAACCTCACTCAGAACCGCCCGAGGCTTAGCGGGAATTTCCGGCCGAATATGACCAGGACCCCAAGACACAGTTCGCAGGCAGTGAGCGAGCAGGGTGAGGAGGATCCGGTGCCCTCAACTCAAGGGCTGTTGCTTACCCGGGTGCCGGGAAGCGCCTCGAGATCTGGTGCGGGCGCGGGCGTACGTACGCCCGCGCCCGCACCGGTTCATTGGGTGGCGGCCGACAGCACCCAGCTGGGCACGGGGACGCCAGGTGGGTAACTGTTCACGGTGAGTTGGTCGTGGCCCGGTTCGGGAGGGGTGAGGTACAGGTGCTCGGACGGTGTGGTGTGATTGCTCAGGTGTATCCCGCCCATGCCGTCGGGCGTCGCGCACCATAGGTAGCCGTCGTCGCCGGTGCGGATCGCGCTGGCCGAGACTCCGTTGTGGTCCAGCGGCTCGCGGGGGTGGCTCGCCGTCGAGGTGAGGTACTTCTGGTCATAGACCAGGTAGTAGCAGTCGTCCTCGCCGGTACGGCCTGCCGGGATCGTGATGAACCGCTGTTGGGGCTCGTCCCTGTCCGGCTCCAGTTGCACCGGCATCGGGTCCTGCTCCAGGTAGTCGACTCCGATGGCCAGCGCTGGATCCAGGGAGCCGCGCAGCACGACCTCGTTCACGTTGCCGGCCGTACTGGATGGCTGTAGGAACCAGCGCTGGGCGGCAGTGCCGTCGAAGTCGCGGCCGACCAGTTCGCCACCGCTGGTGAGGGCGGTGAGCACCTGGTCGGTGCGCTGGTTGTGCAGGGTCCAGGTGCCGTCGCCCTGGTAGACGGGGCGCCAGAGCTGGTCCATCGCCTCGTTCGGCCACAGCACCATGCGCGCGTCGCGGACGCCGCCCTCCTGTCCGAGGTAGCGCCCGTTCCACGGGTTGCCCGCGATCAGGCGGTAGAAGTCGGGGAACTCGGCGTCGCGCGTCAGGCTGAACCCCTGCGTCGGCGCCTGGGCCGAGTGCGACTGGTCGCTGACCACGTGGCTGCCGCTACCGCTGCCGGAAGGTCCGGCCAGGTTGGTGGTGTGGGCGTTGCGCAGCGCCACCGTCTGCGGCAGGGCAGGCACCGCCTGCGCCGGGGGTAGCGGCGGGTTCGGCAGGTTGGCGAGTTCGTAGGCGACGGGGAAATGGTCCGACAGCGTCATCAGGCTCACCCGATTTACGCTCATGACGCCGGGGTGCGCGGTGGGTCCGCCGACCGGTACGACCGCGTAGTCGAGGACCCGGTCCGTCATCGGGTCTCCGATCGGGGAGTGGCTGGTCGGGTGGGTCGGCTGCTGCGGAGCGAAGACCGAGAACTCTCCGGTGACCGCTGTGGACAGCGACCGGTCCGGCGAGCCGTCACCGGGGGAGTACGGCAGGCGGTTGTAGTCACCCAGCGCGATCCACGGTAGTGCCGTACCGCCGGGACCCGCGGTGGACATCAGGGTCCTGATGTTGCGCAGCACCTGGGGGCCGTCACTGCCGCGGCCGGGGCCGGAGAGCGCGTGCAGGGTGAAGTAGACGACGCCGTCGATGGCGACGCCGACCGCGGGCCTGCCTTCGGCGCCGCTGTCGATCCCGGCTCGAGCGACGAAGACCTGCTGGGCCCTGGTGCGGGTGGCGATGGCCAGGTTCACCCGGCCGGTGTCGGTGTTGGTGGCCGTGTCCGTGTGGAGCCAGTAGAGGTAGCGCGGCCTGCTTGCGGTCCCGCCGTACCGGTACTCCCGGACCGGAGGCGTCGAGTCCCACCGGTGGAAGACGTTCTGCGGGATGTCGCGCAGGTGGGTGGCGCCGTTGGGCGGAGCGCCGGCCTCCTGCAGCAGGGCGATGTCGGCTCCGTTCTGCACCAGAAGCTGCTGGACGCCCAGGGTGTACTTGTTCTCGTATCCGCCGGCGGCGGTGGTGCCCGCGCCCTGCATGTTCCAGGTGATCACGGTGCGGCGGTCGTTGGCGCGCGGTTCGATGACGCCGCCGATGTCGCGCAGGAACAACGAGGGGCGGTTGCCCGCGTCGCGGGTGGCCACGCCCTGGCCGGTGTAGTTCAGGGTCTCGCGGCCGGTCCAGTCGGGGATCGCCTGGCCACCCTGGCCGAGCGGGCGGAAGCGCTGAGTGACGGCGTCGTCGGAGCCGAACGCGAAGACGGTGCCGGAGGAGTACGGGGCGTAGGTCTCGAACGGCCCGCCCGGCGTGGCCTGCTTGATCAGCGTGTTGCGGTAGAACACGTTCTGCGGCCCGGATGAGCCCGACCACTTGGCCGCCTTGGGGCCGGCCGCCCACCAGATCGGCCACCAGGTCCCGTCGTCGATCTCCCCGCCTTCGCCGCCGCAGTTGGTCTGGCAGTTGCCTGAGCGGTGCTCGTACGGCACGCGCACTGTGTTGGCCTCGAACAGGTTGTTGTGTTCCCAGCCGCCGTGCAGGTTGAGGTCGGAGTCGAGGTCGTTGCGGTAGGCGACGTTGCCGCTGGCCGACCATTGGAAGGTGAAGTGGCGCAGGTTGCGGCTGAGGTTGTGGGCCCACAGCGAGTCCCAGACGCGGCTGCCGCGCAGGTAGCCGTTGCCGCCCTTGCCCTTGTTCCAGGCGCCGTCGAAGCTGTTGCGTTCGATCTGCAGGTTGCGGGCGTTCTCGGTAACGATGGGGTGCGAGCCGGTCATGGTGGCCTTCAGGCCGCGCGCCCAGCTGTTGGCCGCCCATTTGAAGACGATGCCGTGCATGGCGTACTCGGGCGCCATGTTGCCGTAGTTGTGTAGGGCCTGTTCGGGGGTGAGCTGGTAGGTGCCGCCGCCGAGTTTCGGCAAGCCGTTCAGGTCCTGGGTGAAGGCGAAGTCCTCAAACCCGACCCCTTGGACGACTTTCAGCGGGGTGACCTTGCTGGCGTACGGCGTGTCGCCCAGCGGGGTGGAGCCGTCGGAGGTGGAGTCGACCGGCAGATCCCACTCCAGCGGCCGGTCCAGCGTGATCGTCTTGGCGGTGGCGTCGAGGCGGACGACGCGGAACATCTGCTGACGCATGTGGAGGTTGTCCATCTGCGTCCGGTCGGTGACGGCCTGCTGGGTGTAGAAGCCGAGGCTGTTGGCCGCGCCGACCCAGACGTAGCCGCCGAGGGCGAACTTGGCCATGGCGGCGTTGGCCACCAGCTGGATGACGTTGTCGCCCTGCCTGGCGGCGTAGCCCGGGTCGCCGGCGCGGGCGGCCACCTTGATGCCGGAGACCCAGTGCTGGTTGACGCTGCCTTCGAAGAGGTCCTTGCGGTTGGCCGGGGCCGCCGCCCAATCGTCCTGGTAACGGTCGGCCACGTCCCGAGCCTGCACCCGGAACAGGCCCCGGCCCGGCCAGATCCAGCCGCCGGTGCCGGTGTCGCTTCCGGTGCCGGCCTTCATGGTGTCCTGGTCCCAGCGGCCGTTGACGAGGGTGTCGTAGCGGGTGGTGACGTCCGGCCGGAAGACCAGCTGGGTGCCGCTCTCGCCGGAGCCCTGGCCGCGCAGGATGAGGAAGGCGGCGTCGACGTGGATCTGCCGCGACACGTCGATCCGCCCGGCGGGCAGGGAGATGAGCGACAGGCGGTGGTAGCCGGCGTTGGGCGAGCACTGGGCCTTGATGGCGTTGATCGCGTTCTGCAGTCCGGTGGTGTCGTCGGCGCCGTCGTCGGCGATCACCTGGTAGGTGGAGGCGAGCTGCGCCGGGGTGATGCGGCAGGCGGCGTCGTCGGTCACATCTCCGCCGCTCGGCAGCGGCTGGCCGCTGCGGTAGCCCACCCGCGACCAGTCGGGGAGCCCGGCGGGCGGGTAGACCCGGTTGGCGGCGCTGAGGTCGGGCCCGTCCGCGCCCGGCCCGGCCGTCGCGATGGCCGGTGGGTCGGCGGCGGCCTGGGTGGCGGCCGATAAGGGGAGGAGGAGCAGCAGGGAGAGGAGGAGGGATCTCATGACAGGTCGCCCTTCACCACTGCGGGGCAGGAGGGGTGGGCAGGGTGGCGAAGTCGGTGGCGAACTTCCACAGCAGGCCGGACAGGCTGCTGCCGGCGCCGTTGATGACGTAGTACAGCGCGCCGCCGTTGGTCACGGCCAGCGGGGCCGATCCGGTCCACGCGTAGGCGTTCTCCTCGTAGTACTCCGAGGAGTCGCCGTTGCGCAGGATGCGGGTGGTGGTGAGGCCGTTGTCGAGGTCGACGTAGGCCACCGCGCCGTAGCCGGTCCCAGAAAGCGTGACGGACGGGGCGTACCGCGACCAGCCGACGTCCTGCGGGTTGGTCCAGCTGCCGAACCCGTAGCGCTGGCGTGCCATGTAGACGTTGTTGTCGGTGCCGGTGAAGGCGAGTACGACTTGGTTCCACGGGGCGTTGCCGTCGTTCACCTGCGCGGCCAGCGCGGGCGCCTTATAGCTGGTCGCGTTCGTGACCACCGACGGGGTGGCGAAGGCCGAGGTGCCACCGTCGTAGTACATCGTCCAGATGTCGTTGTTGGTCTGGCTGTTCCAGCCGAGCATGTAGGAGTTGTTCGGCAGCGCGGCGGCGGCCACGGACAGGTCGTCGGAGGTGCGGGCGTCGTTGGGGATCCTCGTCGCGAACGGCAGCGTGCTCGGTAACTGGTAGCTGGTGGTGAGCTGGATGCGGTGCTGGTAGAGGTGGCTGTCCGTGCCGGTGTGGAAGATGCGGAAGTTGCCGCGGGATCCGTCGTCGGTCCAGATCATCACGGGGGCGGCGTGTGTTTGCGCGTACCCGGGCCCGCCCGAGGTGGCGGGCAGCTGGTAGGCGGGGCCGTTGTTCAGCGAGATCCAGATGCCGTCGTTGTCCGCGCCGCGCCAGGCGTGCAGGATGTCGCCATGGTTGTCGCGCGCCTCGCCCGGGGTGGACCGGCTGGAGATCGGCCCGCCCGCGTAGGTCACCGCGCGCCACACGGTGTCCTCACCGGGGAACCCGAAGTGGTAGCCGGCCGATGCCGGGATCGCCAGGCCGATGATGATGGACAGGGCGGCCGCGAACGTCGCCCCCACCAGGCTGAGCCTTCTCAGGTGCTGGAACACGTCTCCTCCAGGGGGTCTTTTCGGCGAGTGCCATGGACGGGTCTCGCCGGCCGGGTCGGCCCTGCCGATTCCGGGCCTTGCGGGTTCAGCATGGGCTCGGAGCGGAGCCCCTTCAAGCCGGGAACACCCACTTGTCGGCAGGTTGCCGTTGAGCTCGGGACCGGTGAACCGACCGCCGGACAGCGGCACGATCAGGCGGCTGCCGGGGGCAGGCCCCGATGATGACCGCCCTGGCGCTGATCAAGCGGTACAAGAGCGAGCGGACCAACCACACCAAGTACTACGCCACCGGTGAGACCGTTCCTGTTGATGTCATCGACGAGACGGGTGTGCTGAGCGCGGCCGATCAACTGGGGCGTGTTCGTCAGCGTCGATCCCGCCGGGGCGAAGGCATGACCTACGAGATCGATCTGGTGTCATAAGTCGCTCCACCGCGATAGATCGCTACCACTACTCCAAGGTCATACTGCTGTCATGACCGACAGTCCTGTCGGGCGGCTGACGGGCGAGCAGGTGCATCGATGAGGTGGGGCTCGAGGAACATCGGAACTGTGATTCTTGACCTACGGCCCGGTTGGGCCTGCCACGCTCGACGCCGGCACTTGGTATGACCCGCATCGGAACTGGCGCCCGATCCGGGGTTGCCTTGTTTTCGAGTTGTCTACCGGGTGCCGACGTCGGCCTGGCCCACCCCGTTGGCTTGAATAGCAGCTCGTCCGCCGCCTGCGGCGTGACTCGTCACAGTTCTGCCACGCGGTGATCCCATCCAGGCCGACGCCGACCGCACTCGCCTCTGAAGGGAAGCAACCGCATGTCCATGCTGGCAGAACAGGTCGACGGCGTCATCGGTGTCGATACCCACCGCGACACGCTGGCCGCCGCCGCGGTTAGTTCATTGGGAGCTGTCCTCGCTCACGCCGAGGCGGCCACCGACGCCCACGGCTACCTTCAGCTCCTGAACTTCGCACGGCAGCGCGTCCCAGGCCGGCGATGCTGGGCTCTCGAAGGAGTCGGTAGCTACGGCGCGGGCCTGGCCGCCTTCCTGGACGCTTCCAGTGAAAAGGTGGTGGAGGTCTGCCGTCCCAAGCGGCCAGCCCAACGTGGCGGTCGCAAATCCGACGCCCTCGACGCGATCCGCGCCGCTCGAGAGGTGTTGGCCAGCGAGCATCTCATCCAGCCCCGCCGCCGAGGAGAACGTGAGGCGCTCAGAGTGCTGCTCGCCACCCGCCAAGGCGCCGTCAGCGCGACCACCGCCGCGATCAACCACTGAAGGCCCGGTGCTCGGGTTCGTGTCACCAGGGGCAAAGTAGAGCGTTGCCGCAGGCCACAGCGGGTGACGGTGGCGGTGCCCGACTCCGGGTTTCGGTTCGGGCGTTGGGGGATGAGTCCGGCGCTCGCCGCCGCGATAACGATGGCGGGGACGTTTTCGCAGGTCGCGTTGCTCGCTAGCAGCTTTTATGTCAAGCCGTCCGGGAACTCCCGGTTACTCACAGCTACTTTTCCTCTGGTGACACGGACCCGAGTGGGGGCCCTTCCACCCTGTCACCACGGCCAAGATCGCCGCCGAGATCGGAACCACCTACAACCGCTACGCCTCAGGCGACCACACACAGTCACCACTACCCAGGCCACCCCGCCGAACTGACGACAGTTGAATAAGCGAGCCCACCAGTCCGGGTCCCCTCAGTGAGGTGATCTCAGCGAAATAGTTCGGGCGATTGGGATTTCTTGGACACCGCCCGTGGCATTCCGGGCCTTTCGGGAGGAGTCGCCGAAGGCTGGAAACAGACGTGGAGCCCCCGGTAGAAGAGCTCTCACCACAAGAACGCTCAAGGCCGAAAGGCTCCACGTGATTGCTCATCGTGCCACGCTCGACGTCTCCCACGCACTCGTTCAGTACGTCGCGCGGCTCCTGCACGAAGAACGCCGACTGCGTGGCACCCCGAAAGGCAGCCGAGCCTTGAGCCCTTTCCGGCAGGCGGTCATGGTGGTGCGCTGGTTCCGCGGCGAGCACGAGCCCCCGGTTGGCGTTGGCGTTCCCGGCGTCGGGCCCGTAGTCGGCCATCGAGATCCAGCCGGTCTCGGAGTCGACCGCGAACCTGAAGGGATTGCGGAAGCCCATCGCGTAGATCTCCGGCTGGGTCTTCGCGGTGCCCTGCGGGAAGAGGTTGCCCGAGGGGATCGTGTAGGTGCCGCCCGGCTCCGGGTGGATGCGCAGGATCTTGCCGCGCAGGTCGTCGGTGTTGCCGCTGGTCTTCTGGGCGTCGAAGTTGGCCCGGCCCGCGCGCTCGTCGATCGGCGCGTACCCGTCGGAGGCGAACGGGTTGATGTCGTCGCCCACGCCGATGAAGAGATTGCCGCCGGGCCCGAAGGCGAGCTGACCGCCGGTGTGGCCGGGCTCGTCGGTCCTGGTCGCCGGGATGGCCAGCAGCTTTTTCTCGCTGGCCAGGTCGAGGGTGTGGTCGTTGAGCGTGAAGCGGGAGACCTAGTTGGCCGCCGGGCCGTCGGCGGGGGAGTAGTTGAGGTAGATCCAGTGGTTGGTGGCGAAGTTCGGGTCGAGGACCATGCCGATCAGGCCGTCCTCGCCGCCGGTGTAGACGTCGAGCGTGCCGGCGGTGACGATGGCGCCGCCCTCGTGGATGGCCATGAGCTTGCCGGTGCGCGTGATGTAGTACACGTGCCCGTCCGCGGTCACGTCGAGTTGCATCGGCTGGTCGGGGGCGCTGTCGAGGGTGACCTTCTGGAACCTGTTCCACACCGTGCCGCCGCAGTCGCCCTCGGCGTCGCCGGCCGCCCACCGGATGCCGCCGAGCACGTGCTGGCGGAAGGCGTTCTCGGTGTAGGAGGCGGCCTGGTGGCCCATGGCGGTCGCCCAGACCCGGCCGCCCTCGGCGTTGCGGCACCAGGAGATCGGGTGGTCGTGACCCATCTTGCTGCCACCGGCGTCGTAGGTGGTCTCGTCGGCGGTGACCAGCACGTGCACGTCGCCGCGCAGATTCTTGTCGAAGTTGTACCACTCCTCGGTACGCGTCCAGCGCTCGGGCAGCCCGGCCGTCGAAGGATGCACGCGGTCGGCGACCTTGGCGGTGCCCTGCACGATCGACGAGTGCGCGGTCATGTGCGCGCCGCCCTGGATGAGCTGATCCCACCACGGGAACTGCGCCTCGACGTTCATGTCCGTGGTGTTGTGCACGGCGACGATGCCGCCACCGTTGCCGACGTACCTCTGCATCGCCTGGCGCTGGGCGTCGTTGTCCCAGACCATGCCGGAGTTCTGCAGCATGATCACGACGTCAAAGGTGGCGAGGTTGGCGTCGGTGAAGGAGGACGAGCTGGCCGACTGCACGACCTCGAAATTGCCGGTGGTGGCGAGCTGCTGGACCATCGTGATTCCGGCGGGGATCGAATCGTGGACGTAGTCCGCCGTCTCGGTGAACAGCAGGGCGCGGAACGCGGGTGCCTGGACCGCGGCTGGGGCGGGGCTCAGGCTGACGGATAACAGCAGGATCGGGAGGAGGACGAGCGCGAGCAAGCGGCGCATGGATGTCTCCGAGGGGGGTGGTTTCCGGCATGCGGATCGGACCGGGCGCCCCCCGATGAGAAGCCCGGCCGGTGGATGGACGTCAGAGGGTTCGCAGGAAGGCGAGCCCTTCGGTGGCCAGGGCGTCCTGGCTGGTGGCGAGCGGCCGCCAGATGGAGGCCGCGGTGGCGATGGCCTGGTTCTCAGCGGTGAACGACTCGATGACGAGCGGCCCTGTGTAGCGGGCGTCGCGCAGCGCGTCGGCGAAGGCGGGCCAGGCGAAGTGGTCGGCGCCCGGCGCGCCTCTGTCGGTGCCGCACACCTGCACAAGCGCGATCCGCTCGCCGGCGGCCCGTACCGCTGCAGCCGGATCCTTCTCCTCGATGTTGAGGTGATAGCTGTCCAGGGCCAGGCCGCAGCCCTCGTCCGGCAGCCCGTCGAGCGCCTCCAGCGCCTGCTCGACGGTGTTGATGAGGCTGGTCTCGTAGCGGTTGAGCGGTTCGACGCCGATGCGCACCCCGCGACCGGCCGCGTAGTCGGCGACCGGCCGCAGGTTCTCGCGCAGTTCGGCGTACAGGGCCCGGTGCTCTTCCAGCGAGACGCGCCAGGTCCGGCCGACGGAGGCGTAGGCGGGACCGCCGACGACCGGCGAGCCCACCACGGCCGCCGCCTCGACGCAGGCCCGCAGATAGTCCTGCGTGTCGGAGACGGTCTGGGCGGACGCCGCGACCAGCTCCCTGCCCGGCGGCATGACCAGCACCACCGACGCGCCCAGCCCCAGCTCGGCCAGGAGCGCGGCGGCCTTGTGCGGGTCCCAGTCGCCGGGGTGCTCGATGGGCAGCTCGATGACGTCGAATCCCCAGCCGGCGACGCGTGGGGCCAGCCGTGCGAGCTCGTCGTCCGTCAGCGGTGACGTCCACACCCACGTGTTGACGCCGATCGGCCACATGCCTGGATCCTCCTCGGGGTGAAAGTGCTGGTCAGCTAGCTCTTCTTGCCGCCCCAGTTCTCCGGGAAACCGGGCAGGGTCTCGCAGCCGCACAGCGCGTAGTGCAGGGGCGGCATGTTCGGCTGCAGGTAGGTGTCCAGGCTCTCCGCGGTGATCTTCGGCTGCGGGAGCTTCCACTGCTTCGGAACCTCCTCGCCCTTGAGGATCTTCAGCGCGGCGATGATCGGCGTGCGCCACTGGTAGGTCGGGTACGTCGGCGCGACCGCGGTGAGGTTGCCGCCCTTCCACTTCTGCAGGAAGTCCTGCTGGTCCTCGCCCACGAAGGCCGGGACGGGCTGCCCGGCGTCCTCGAAGGCCTCGATCGCCGCGACGGCGGTGGCGCCGGCGTCCATCCACACTCCGTCGATCTTGCCTTCGCGCTGGATGTAGTCGCTCACGATGCTCTTGGTCTTGGCGGCGTCGCCGTCGGTGAACTCCACGCCGACGATGTCGAGCTGACTCTTGTCGAAGGCGACCTTCGCCGCCGACCAGCGGGTCTCCAGCACGTCCACGCCCGGCAGGATGCGCAGGGCGAGGACCTTGCCGCCCGCGGGCACCTTCTCGGCGAGGAACTCCGCGCCGTCGGCGCCGAAGGCGTAGCCGCCGATGGGGTTGATGAACGTCACCGGGCAGTCGGTCTCGACACCGCGGTCGAACACGATGACGGGGATCTTGCCGCAGGCGGCCTCGACGGCCGGTGTCAGGGTGGCGGTGGTGTTGGGCGAGACGATGAGGGCGTCACAGCCCTTGCCCTGCAGCTCGGCGATGTCGGAGATCTGCTTGTCGTCCTTGCCCTCGGCGTCCAGGGCGGTGAACTTGGTGATCTCCTTGTGCTGGGCGACCTCGGCCTGCATGGTCTTCCAGCCCACCTGCCGCCAGGGGTTGTTGATCGCGGCGTTGGAGAAGCACAGGTGGTAGTTCCCGCTCTTCTTGTACTTCTCCGTGCTCACCATCTGCGGGTCGATCGCCTGCTCCCAGGGCTTGTCCGCGGGGCCCTGCGGGGTCGTGGTCCGCATGGCGAGCTGGGCGTCGTGGTCGGCCTGGACGAAGAACTTCGACTGCTCACCGGTGCCCGCGCCCTGCTCGGACGCGGACGCCGAGGCGGATGGGGCCGCTGAGGACTGGGCGGTGGTGGTGGGCTTGTCGCTGGTGCAACCGGCGGCGAGCAGCACCGCCGAGATCATGACAAGGCCTGTGAAAGGCCGACGACGCGGCATGGCGTCTCCTTTGATTCTTGTTAGGGGGTGATCAGGTGGTGGCACGAAGCCGGGGCCGGAAGCTCAGCGCTCCCGCAGCGACCGCGGCGATGATGATGACGCCCTGCACGGTGTACTCCAGCGCCCCCGAGATGCCGTACAGGTTGAGCAGGGTGAACAGCGCCTCCAGGGTGAGCGCGCCCGCCATCGCGGCGACGACCGAGCCCCGGCCGCCGCCGAGCGCCACGCCGCCGAGGACGACCGCGGTGATGGCGGAGAACTCCAGCCCCTGGCCGACCTGGGCCGACACGCCCGCGAAGCCGCCCAGCAGGATGGCCGCGACGGCCGCGGCCAGGCCGGAGATGACGAACGCGAGAATCCGCGTACGGTTCACCGCGATGCCGGACAGGGCGGCGGCGCGTTCGTTGTCGCCGGTGGCCATCAGCCGCTTGCCGAAGTCGGAACGCGTGAGCATGACCGCGGAGCCGGCGACTGCCAGCAGGACGAGGACGGACCAGGGCACGGGGCCGAGGCTGCCCCGGCCGAAGGCGCGGAACGCCTCCGACAGAGCGCCGCGAGGGGCGCCGCCGGTCCACAGGAACACCGCGCCGGACAGGATGAGCATCATGCCGAGCGTCGTGATGAACGACGGGACGCGCAGGCCCGTGGTGACCACGCCGTTGATCAGGCCGACGAGCAGCCCGAGCAGGATCAGCAGGGCCAGCACCGGCCAGGTGGCCGACTCGTCCCCGTCGATCAGGCGCGCGGCGACGACCACCTCGACCGTCACCAGCGAGCCGACCGACAGGTCGAACTCGCCCGAGACGATGACGAAGTATTGGCCCGCCGCCAGGATCACCAGGGGCGCGGCCCGCTTGACGAAAGCCAGGAACCCGGCGGGTTCGAGGAACAGCGGGTTGGCGGCCGCGATCGCGACCAGCAGCACTGCGAGGACCACGAGGATGGGAAGGGTCCTTTTCATGCCGATCGCCTCTTCCTGCCGCGGCGGGCGTAGACGGCGACGGCGGCCACGATGACGACGCCCCTGACCACGTCCTTGAAGAAGGAGTTCACCTCGAGCTGATTGAAGATGCTGTCGAGCACCGCGAGGAGCAGGACGCCGCCGATCGTCCCGGCCACGCCGCCCTTTCCGCCCGCAAGCACGGTGCCGCCGAGCACGACCGCGGCGATCGACTCCAGGTCGTAGCCGCCGTCGGTGCCGACCGTCGGCGCGCCCGCGCCGAGCCTGCTGGCCAGCAGCAGGCCGGCGATGCCCGCGCACAGCGAGCACAGGATGTGGGTGAGCACCACGATCCTGTCGGTACGCACTCCGGACAGGCGGGCCACGTCGGCGTCGCCGCCGACGGCATAGATGCGGTAGCCCAGGCGCGTCCGGCGCAGCAGGAACCAGGCGGCCACCGCCACGGCGGCCCACAGCAGCGCCGACACGGGAACGGGGCCGATCCGGTCGTAGCCCAGATGCTGGAAGGAGCTCGGCACGCTGCCGGCTGGGCCGTCGTACAGGTGGTCGATGATGCCCTTAATGACGAAGGCGACGCCCAGCGTCGCGATGAACGCGTGCACCTGCAGGCGGGTGATGATCAGCCCGTTGACCATCCCGACCAGGGCGCTGACGCCGAGCACGGCGAGGACGGCCGGACCGATGCCGCCGTCCTGGCCCGCCATGATCTCGGCCGCCACCAGGGAGGAGAGGCTGATCAGATAGGCGACGGACAGGTCCAGGGACCCGGCGAGGATCGCCAGGGTCTGGCCGACGGCGACGATGCCGAGCGCCGCCGAGCGCTGCTGGACGCCGACGACGGTCTCCAGCGTGAGGAAGTTCCCGCCGTCGACGGTGACCAGCACCCAGCCGATGACGATCGTGGCGGCGAGCGCGAGGTAGACGACTCTGGTCGGGTTGATCTCCGTGAACGTGCGTCGCAGGCCGCCGGGCCCGGCGCCCGGCTGGCGGGGCCGGGGAACGGTGGGGGACGGGGGCGGGCTCTGGCCGGTCATGCCGCCTCCTCGCTCGCGGCGAGATGCATGATGGTCTCCTCGCTCGCGCCCGGGGACAGTTCACCGGCGATGCGGCCGTCGCGCATGACGAGGATGCGGTCGCTCATCCCGATGAGCTCGGGCAGCTCAGAAGAGATCATCATGATGGCCATGCCCTCCCTGGCGAGCTGCCGCATCAGGTCATGGATGGCGGCCTTGGCGCCGACGTCCACGCCTCGGGTCGGTTCGTCGAAGAGCAGCACGCGGGGGCCTACGGTCATCCATTTGGCCAGGACGACCTTCTGCTGGTTGCCTCCGGACAGGTACCGGACTTCCTTGTCAGGGTCGGGTGGTGAGAGCCGTACCGTCTCCAGGAGGGCGCGCACGCCGCCGCGCGAGGCGCGCCCCGCCGGGGTGCGCGCGGCGGACGTGCGCGCCACCAGCAGCGCGTTGTCCCTGACGGACTGCCGCAGCGCCAGCCCTTCTGATTTGCGGTCCTCGGTGACCAGCCCGATCCCGGCGGCCACGGCCTGGCGGACCGTCCGGGGTCTGCATGGGGTCATCTCGCCGGAGGTGAACGGCTCCGCTCCGAAGATCGCCTTGGCCAGTTCGGTGCGTCCCGAGCCTTGCAGGCCCGCCACGCCGGTGATCTGCCCGGCTCTCAGGTCGAGGTCGATGCCGCTGAGCTTGCCGTTCCCGCCGCCGCGCACGCCGAGGAGCACCTCGCCGGCCTCGTCCGCGGTGGCGCGTGGCGGGAAGTAGTCGCTGAGCTCGCGGCCGACCATGAGCCTGACCAGCTCCGCCGGCCCCACGCCGGAGGTGGCCGTCGTGGTCACCCGGGCGCCGTCCTTGAGCACGGTGACCTGCTGGGACAGGTCGAACACCTCGCGCAGGCGGTGGGAGATGTAGAGGATGGCGATGTCGCGTTCCTGCAGTCGGCGGATCAGGGCGTAGAGCAGCTCGACCTCGTGCTCGGCGAGGGAGGCGGTGGGCTCGTCCATCACGATGATGCGGGCGTCCACCGACAGAGCCTTGACGATCTCGACGACCTGCTGCTGGGCGACGCTCAGCCGGCGGACGGCGTCACGGCCGCCGAAGGAGGTCTCGCCGAGCCCGGCCAGCAGCCGGTCGGTCTCCGCCTCCATCTTCGCGCGGTCCACCAGTCCGCGGCGTACCGGCTCGCGGCCGAGGAAGACGTTCTCGGCGACTGAGCGGTCGGGCAGGAGATTGAACTCCTGGTAGATGATCGCGACGCCGGAGCGTTGCGCGTCAAGGGGATGGCCGAACACGACCGTTGTGCCGTCGATCTCGATCGTGCCCTCGTCGGGCGCGTGCACCCCGGCGAGGATCTTCATGAGCGTCGACTTCCCCGCGCCGTTCTCGCCGACGACGGCGTGCACCTGTCCCGCCTCGGCGTCGAGGTCGACCCCGGTCAGCACGCGTCCACCGAGGAAACTCTTGCCGATGCCCCGCATCCGCAGCAGGCTCACGAGCTCTCCACCTCCACCCACGCTCCGGTGCGTGCCGAGGTCAGCACGGCGTCGCAGATCCGGGCGGCCCTGAGGCCGTCGTCGAAGGTCGGCAGTCCGTCGGGGCGCTCTCCGCGCACCGCGGCGTAGCTGTCGGCGACGAACGCGTCGAAGCAGTCGTGATAGCCCTGCGCATGACCCGCCGGCAGGGGCGAGTAGCGGCGGGCCGGGTTCGACAGCGTCTGCGGATCGCGCGTCAGCAGCTCCGACCCCTGCCGCCGGCCCAGCCAGAGCGTTTCTGGCTGCTCCTGGTCGAAGGCGACGCTGGCCCGGCTGCCCGAGATCTCCAGGAACAGCCGGTTCTTGCGTCCCGGGGAGACCTGACTGGCCGCCATCGTGCCCAGGGCGCCGCCCACTGTCCGGAACTGCACGATCGCCATGTCCTCCGTGCGCACGTCCGCTCTTCCGGCGCGGGCGGGCACCGCCACCGACGTCTGCGCCGACACCGCGCTGATCCGGTCACCGGTGACGAACTCGGCCAGATCGCACCAATGCGAGCCGATGTCGGCGAAGGTCCGGCTCGGTCCACCGAGGCCGGGGTCGACGCGCCAGTCGTCGTCGTCCGGGCTGAGCAGCCAGTCCTGAAGGTAGCTGCCCTGGATGAGGCTGACGCGGCCGATCTCGCCAGTGGCCAGGCGGTGCCTGGCCTCCCTGGCCATGGGATGGAACCGATAGACGAACGGCACGGTCGCCGTACGCGCGCTCTGCTGGGCCCGGGCGGCCATCAGCGCGGCGGTTCCGGAGTCGGTCGCGAGCGGCTTCTCGCAGATGACGTGCAGCCCGGCTTCCAGCGCTTTGAGCGTGATCGGGGCATGCAGGTGGTTGGGGGTGCACACGTGCAGGACGTCGAGGTCGCCGGAGTCGATGAGCTCCTCGGGCGAGTGGTAAACCCGGTCGGCGAACCGGGCAGCGCTCGTCAGTGCCGCCCGCTCCGGGGTCGAGCCCGCGACGCCGGCGATGCGGGCACCGGCGAGCCGGGCGGCCCGGGCATGGACGCCGCCGATGAAGCCTGTTCCGACGATCCCCACCCGAAGGGGGGCTAGATCTGTCGGTGTAAGGCCTAATTCCTCCATGTTTCGAGATCGTAAGGAGGTCTTATGACGACCGTCAAGCATAAGTACGATTTTTGTCGTCATAGTTAGACTTAGGATCATTTGAAGTCTTAGTGGTTGGTGGAGGGGCTGGTGTGACACAGGACACGCTCAACGGTGGAGGCGCCGGAGCCGGCGCGATGTTGTCCGTCCTGCGGGAAGGGCCCGCCCGCACCCGCACGGAGCTGGCCCACATCACCGGCCTGGCCAGGTCCACGGTCTCCCAGCGACTGGACGCCCTGCTTCGGCACCGGTGGATCGTGCCCGCCGACGACGTCATCTCCTCCGGCGGGAGACCGGCGACCGCCTTCGCCTTCAACAAGGCGGCCCGCCTGGTGCTCGCCGCGGACCTGGGAGTCACGCACGATCGCGTGGCGCTCACCGATCTGGGTGCCACCGTGCTGGCCGAGCGCACCGCCGAGGTGCCGATCGACCGGGGGCCGGAACCGACCCTGGCATGGCTCGCGCAGACGTTCACCGAGCTGCTCGCCGAAAGCGGGCGCGACCTGGCCGAGGTGTGCGGAGCGGGAATCGGCCTGCCCGGCCCGGTCGAACACGTGAGCGGGCGCCCCGTCAACCCGCCCATCATGCCGGGCTGGGACCGCTTCCCGGTTCCGGAGTGGCTGGTGGAACGGCTGGGCGTTCCCGTCCTCGTCGACAACGACGTCAACATCATGGCGCTCGGCGAGCACTGGGCCGGCCACTCAGAAGCCGACCAGCTCATCTTCGTCAAGATCGGCACCGGCATCGGCTGCGGCACCATCTCCGACGGGCGGCTGCACCGGGGGGCCCAGGGGGCCGCGGGCGACATCGGGCACATCCGCGTCGCCACCGCTGACGGCGTGCTGTGCCCCTGCGGCAACCGGGGCTGCCTCGAAGCCGTCGCCGGCGGCGCCGCCCTGGCCGCCCGCGTCGCCGCGGCCGGCCTGCCCGCCCGGCGCAGCCGGGACGTGATGGAGTTGCTGCGCGCGGGCCACCCGGAGGTCGCCCGGATCGTACGCCAGGCGGGCCGCGAGATCGGTGACGTCCTCGCCTCGATCGTCAACTTCTTCAACCCGGCGGTGATCGTGATCGGCGGCGACGTCGCCGAAGCCGGTGAGCATCTCCTCGCCGGGGTCCGCGAAGTGATCTACAAACGCTCCCTCCCGCTGGCCACGCAGCACCTGCGTATTCAGGCCAGCGAGTTGGGTGACCGCGCCGGCATCATCGGAGCGGCCGTCATGGTGATCGAAGACGTCCTCGCCCCCGAGGCGGTGGACAGCATGGTCACCATCTGACGTGCGGCGGGAGAACCCGGCCGGTCGTGAGGTCACGGTCGGCCGGGCGCCCCGCCATCAGGGCAGGCGCCACACGTGGTGAGCTCGTGGCCCACCAGGAACAGCGCCGTGACACGCAGTGGGTGGCGTGCGGCCGTCCGGCTGAGCAAGCTCCGAACCACCACTCGCGATCCCTTGGGGGAGCGGGGAAGGCGGCCGCATCTGTGCCGAGCGGCCCGGCGAGCCGGCCCAGCCGTACCTCGATCTCGATCCGCTCTTCGATACGGCTCAGCCGCGCCTCCTCCAGCGCCACCCGGTAGGTGCCGTGCAGCCAGTCTCCCGCCGCCCCGCCCAGCGACGGTCCGATCCACAATCGCTGCGCCTGCCGCAGCAGCCGCTCGGCCTCCTCATCGTCACTCTCCCGCGCCCGCGAGATCAGCCGCTGGGCCAGATACAGATCGACGCGCGAAGGGTCGAGGTCGAGCCGATACCCCGGCGCCGAGGTCGACACCACCGTGTCACCCATCCGGCCCAGCAGCCGTCGTAACCGAGAGACGTACCCCTGGATGGCATTACGACCCGACGCCGGCAACGGCTGACCCCACACCGCCTCGGCCAGCCGTTCGATGGACACGGTCTGTCCCACGTTCAGCAGCAGTATCGCCAGCACCGAACGCTGCTGCGCCGTGCTGGGCCCGATCGGCTCGCCGTCCAGTCACACGCTGACCGGCCCCAGCAGCCGAAACTCCGCGCTGTTCGCCGGCGCTGGTGGCGGCGACTCCTTTGTGTCACTCATCCTGACGTACCGATGATCATCCGCTCCGGCTTCCTCAAGATAAGAAGGGGTGCCAACAGCAGCCCGGGCACCGAATGGACCCGGCTACGGAGGGGCAATTCGGTGAGGGTCACCCTTTATTACTTGAGGATGATTTTGTCGACCTTGTTATTCCAGTTCCCGCCGAGGAAATATCCCTCTTTCCCCAGGTCTGCGATGGCGTCGCCCGCATGGACCGTCTTTGTCACGTCAGGGAACCCGGTCCGGACATTGACCAGAACCACACTGGAATTACGCCTGTTCCAGACGCTGGTGATCCGGTCCCGCCAGCTGTCCTCCAGCTCCATGGTGCCAGCCGACTTCCGTGAATACCTGTCGCCTTGGTAGTTCGTCCATTCCCAAACGCACAGCCATCCGTCCCGGCAGTCGCTCATGTCGCGCACGGTGACCACCCCAGCGGTCTTGATGGCTGAGGCCGTGGCCGCGTCGGCGGTGGCCGGTGTCGTCAGCATGGCGGCACCGGCGACGGCGGTAAGCACGGGAAGGGGGCAATCAGGCGTTCAACGTCCGCCTCATCTCCTACGCACCCAACGGCCCCAAGCTGGGCTTGCTGCCACACGCGCTGTTGTTCGAGGCCGCGGCCCCGTTGAACGACGTGCCCGCGATGACGTTGCGGTTCAGCCGTTATGCCCTCGGCGCGGAGCTGCTCGCGCAGCCGTGCGAGGTCGCGGTGGAGTGCTCGGAGGACGGGCAGACCTGGCCGGAGCCGCCTGATTCGCGGTTCCTGCGGATCCGGCGCGGAACAGCCATCCCCGACGAGGCCGGCGTCGAGACGTTCGAGCTGCCCGGCTACGGCTGGCAACTGCGCAAGATCGTGCTCTACCCAGGGCCTGCGCCGCTGGTGGACGGAAAGAGGGCGTTCACGTCTGCGACGCCCGGCACCATCCTGCAGACGTTTCTCGCTGAGGCGCAGGCGCGCGGCGCGCTGCCCGAGCTCGACTGGACGTTCGACACGACCCACGACAGCGCTGGCCAGCCGTGGGCGAAGATCCTCAGCGCCGTGGCTCCTCGTGGCCACCACGGAGCCGGGTACCACCACGGCGACCTACAGCCCGCTGCTTGTCGGCCAAGAGTACGCGTTCAAGGTCCGCGCCACGTCGCAGGGCGTCAAGGGCGTGTTCTCCGACGAGTACGCGGTGCTCATCGAGGAGGACGACAGCCCGCCGCCCGTGCCGACGGCCCCCGCGCTCTCGGCACGGCTCGGCGTGATCCACGTCGGATGGGACGGGGCTCGGCGTCGGCCAGGAGCCGATGCCGGCTGACTTCCATCGGGTGCGAGTGTGGATGCATGACCCGCTCGCCCCCGGTGTGGCCGAGGTCGGCTATCTGCAGGCAGCAGGGTC